>NZ_JALPKP010000083.1:0-15223 GCF_051383635.1 Geodermatophilus sp. CPCC 205506
CTCCGACTGCGCGGGCGGCGCCGCGGGGACGGGGGCCGGCTCGACCGCCGGCGCGGTCAGCGGCACGACGTCGCGGACGGCGGGGAGCCGCGCGGCGTCCTGGGCGAGCGCGGCGACGAGGGCCGCGGGCGGGGACGCGCCCGCTTCGGCGGGGGGCTCGGTCGGCTGCGGGAGCGCGACCAGGGCCACGACGGTGAGCCCCGCGGCGACACCCGCCGGGACGTGCCGTCGGACCGTCATCGGGCCGACTGCCCGACCGGCTCCACCGCCCGGGCACGCGGCGATCGTCGTGTCCGCGGAAGCTCGTCGGGCATGTGGTCCCCCATCGCCGACCGTGTTCCGGCACGCCGGTGAGGGCGTGCCGGGGGCCTACCTAACTCCGATACCCCGGCGTCCGGAAGCCCTCGGCGCATCCGTGGCGCACGCGCCGGGGGACCGCGCGACCCCGAGCATCGACCGGCCGGGCCGGGACGGCCACTCGGACGCGAACGGGGGCCACGGCGCAGTGCGCCGTGGCCCCCGTCGTACCGCGTCCGGGATCAGACGGGGCGGACGTTCTCCGCCTGCGGGCCCTTCTGGCCCTGCGTGACGTCGAACTCGACCTGCTGCCCCTCCTCGAGGGACTTGTAGCCGCTACCGGTGATCGCCGAGTAGTGGCAGAAGACGTCGGCGCCGCCGCCGTCCTGGGAGATGAAGCCGAAGCCCTTCTCCGCGTTGAACCACTTCACAGTGCCCTGAGCCATGTCGTTCTCATTCCGTGCTGGAGGTCTCCGGGCCGACGAGAGAGGGCCCGGGGTCGCCGCACCGACCGGCAGGACCGAGAGGAACGTCAGGCAGAGACGACTGCGGACGTTCGAGAACGAAGCAGAGGTACGACAGCGACCGTCACCACTGTAGTCCACGACGGCCGTGAGGGGGACCCCACGCCGCGAGCATCACACTCACAGGGAGGAGCCGTGGGCCCGACGGTGCCGGTTCCTCCCGGCCGAAGGAGGGTGACCCGCATGGACATCACCACCGTCAACGACCGACACCTCTACGAGGGGCGCGTCGTCCTGCTGGACACCGACGTCCCGGCGGGACGGGTGGAACTGCCGCGACGGATCGTCCGGTTCGGTCCGGCCGGCTGGATCACGGTCGTGGACGGCCTGACCGAGGACGCCGACGTCGAGCTGTACCCGACGTGGCGGGTGCTCTCGGTGTCCGACCTCCGCGAGCTGGGCGGGGCCGCGCTCCGGTCGAGCGCGGCCCATTAGCGGTTCACCAGCGCAGCGGGTCGGTCAGCCTCGTGTGCGCCGTCCGGCAGACCCGGCAGTTCCCCCACGTGACGATGGCCAGCGGAGTCGTGGCCGAGCCGCACTCGGGGCACTCCACCGGCTCGTCCGACCGGGCTCGCGCGTCGGTGATCGCGCGCGACCGTTCCTCGTGGATCGTCTCGTCGCCCCGGCAGGGACACCCGAGGTGAGCATCAGCGCAGCGTCCGCGGTGTGTGGTGATGGGGTCCCCTCTCGTCGCCGTCGACGCTACCCCCCGCATGCGCCCCGGCGGGGTCAGCGGCGACGGCGGTTCACCCGGAGGACCTTCCCGTCGGCACCCGCGACGACGACGCGGTCACCGCGCCGGAACCGGTCCGCGACGGCGTGTCGGGGTCGGGGGAGACGTCGTCGGGCGCGTCGAGGCAGCGCTGGACGTCGGCGAGGAACGTCACGATGGGCGGGGGCCTGCGTCTCCGAACTCGTACGCGACCGGCCCCCGGGATCGCATGGTCAGATCTGACCCCCTGCCACGGTCAGGGGAAGTCGAGCAGTTCTGGTCATGTCCTGACAAGCTCCGTCGGCCACTCTGAGCAGGACGACGTCCCGCTCGTCCCGAAGGAGCAACTCATGGCTGCACCGTCCCCCGTCCTCCCCGAGCGGAGGACGGAGGAGGTCATCCCGGCGCCACTGGTGGAGGCCGCCCCCGACGAGGTCCGGCCCGGCACCCGCTGGCTGCTGAGGGCCTTCCTGGGGCTCACCCTGCTCGCCGTCCTGCAACTGCTGGTCCGGACCACGAGCGCGCACGAGGACTTCGCCTGGCCCATCCACACGGAGCTGACCGCGGCGTGGCTGGGCGCGGCGTACGGGGCCGGAGCCGTGCTGTCGCTGCTGGCCCTGCGGCGGCGGAGGTGGGACGAGGTCCGCGTCCCCGTCCTCACGGTCGCCATCTTCACCTGGCTCACCCTCCTCGCCACGCTGATCCACACGCACCGCCTGCACCTGGTCGAGGGTGGGACCACCGGGCGGCTGGCGGCGTGGGTGTGGCTGCTGGTCTACCTCGTCGTCCCGCTGGCCTGCCGGTCGGTCATCGCGGGGCAGCAGGACGCCCGGAGCGGGGCACGGCCGGCCCACCGGCCGCTCCCGCGCTGGCTGGCCGGCTGGCTCGGCGCCCAGGGCCTGGTGCTGTCGGCGGCCGGTGCGGTCCTGTTCCTCGGCGGCGTCGCGGTGCACCACGAGGCCGAGGTCGTCACGCGGTTCTGGCCGTGGGACCTGATGCCGCTGAGCGCGCAGGTGATCGGTGCGTGGTTGATCGCGCTGGGCATCGGTGCGGCGCTGGTGATCCGCGAGCGCGACCTGCTCCGCCTGCGGGTGCCGGCGGCGGTCTACACCGTGTTCGGCGTGCTGCAGCTGGGCGTGCTGGCCCGGCACCGGGCGGTGTTGGACACCGGCGACCCGTGGCTGTGGGGCTACGTCGCCGTCCTGGTGGTCGTCGTCGTCACCGGCGGGTACGGCTGGTGGGCCGCCCGCGGGTGCGCCTGCGGCGCCTGCGTCGCCGGCCGTCAGGTCACCCGCCGTACGGCCGGGTGATGATCTCCAGCACGTGCCCGTCCGGGTCCTGCCAGTAGACGCCGCGGCCCCCGTCGTTGGTGTTGATCTCGCCCGGTCGCTGCTGGAACGGGTCGGCCCAGTGGTCCAGCCCCCGCGCCCGGATCCGCCCGAAGACCTCGTCGAACTCCGCCTCGCTGACGAGGAAGGCGTAGTGCCGCGGGTGGACCTCCGCCTCCTCCATGAAGTCCAGGGAGACGTCGTTGTCGAGCTGGACGACCGCGAAGGGGCCGTACGTCGTCGGGCTGGCCAGGCCGAGGAGGTCGGCGAGGAAGGCCGCCGACGCGTGCCGGTCGCGGGCGGCGACGATGGTGTGGTTGAGCTGCACGGGCATGGGGACTCCTCCCGGCGCCGGGGCGGTGGCGGGGTCAGCCCAGCACGGATGCCGCCCGCGCGTCGAGGGCTGCCGGCCCCGGCTCAGCGGAGGTCGAACTCGACCCAGAGCGGGTAGTGGTCCGAGATCCGCCAGGACAGCTGCTGGCGGGTGTCGTCGGCCTGCAGCCACGGCACGAAGTCGAACATCCCGGCTCGCTCCGTGTAGCGCAGGGTCAGCTGCGGCACGTCGTGGGCGCCGGTGAACCAGGCGATCTGGTCGTAGAAGTGGCCGGACCCGGCGTCGTCGAAGATCGTCCGGGGCACGTCGTTGAGCTCGTCGGGTGGGCGCAGGCCGGTCGACGTGAACGCCTCGAAGAGCGCGTCGCCGCGGCGGTCGATGTTGAAGTCGCCCAGGGCCAGCAGGTTGTGCCCCCACTGCCGCTCCCGGCGGGCCCAGTCGGCCATCCACTCGGCGATGGCCTTCAGCTCACCGATCCGGTCGGCCGGGGCGTCCCCGTACCGGACGTGCAGGGTGACGAGGATGAACGTCGTCGACCCCGCGAGGAAGCTCACCGCGTAGGGGGTGCGGGCGAACTGGCGCAGGCCGGGCGGCCCCGCCGCCGGCGCACCGTCGTCCTCGGGCAGCACCAGCTCGCAGGCCAGCCCGGACGGACGGACCCGCCGGGTGTCGAAGACGAAGGCCAGGCGCTCGTCGTTGCCCTGGGAGCCCCTGGTGACGTCGGTGAGGATCAGCCCCCAGTGCGGGCCGAGCAGCTTGAGGGCGTGCCGCAGGCTGCGCAGGTTGCCCCGGACCTCCTGCACCGCCACCACGTCGAAGCGGCTGATGACCTCCGCGATCGCCGACAGTGCGGCCAGGTCGCGGCGCGGGCTGTCGCCGTCCTCGGCGTGCCACTTCTCCGTCAGGTCGCCGAAGGCGCGGATGTTCCACGTCGCGATGAGCAGGTTGTGGTCCAGCTGCCGGGCGGGGACGAGGAGGTCGAGGGCGTCGGACAGCCGCCGCAGCTCGTCGGCGACCTCGGGCGGCGCGGGCTCGAGGACCAGCGGCATGGCGCTCTCCCGGGGGTCGGCAGGCCGTGGGGGAGCGGGTGCGGCTCTCCCCGGCGGCGGACCGTAGCCGGGCCGCGTCACCTCGGCGTCACCGGCGGCAGGTGGCGGCCGGTCGGCTCACCCGCCGGCGAGCAGGCCGCGGATCGTGTCGATCGTGTCGGCCTCGGCGGCGGACTTGTCCGGCCGGTACCGCAGCACCCGCGCGAAGCGCAGCGCGACGCCGCCGGGGTAGCGCGGGCTGCGCTGCGCCCCGTCGAGGGCGATCTCCACCACCAGCTCCGGCCGCAGCACCACCCCCCAGTCGGCGTGCTCGCTGGCGTGCTCGGGGAAGGTGCGGGTCTGCCAGTCCAGCAGCTCGTCGGTCATCCCCTTGAAGGTCTTGCCGACCATGACCGGCGGACCGCCGTCCGGGTCCCGGGCGCCGAGGTGGATGTTCGACAGCCGCCCCGACCGCCGGCCGTACCCCCACTCCGCGCCGATCACGACCAGGTCGAGGGTGTGCACCGGCTTCACCTTCTGCCAGGCCCGGCCGCGGCGGCCCGCCGCGTAGGTCGCGTCGAGCGCCTTGACGACGACGCCCTCGTGGCCGGCGCCCAGGGCGTCGTCCAGCACGCCGGCCGCCTGCTCGGCGCTGGGGCTGCGGACGCCGGGCATCCGGAGCGCGGCGTGCGCGTCGTCGGCGAGCAGGCCGGCGAGCGCGTCGAGGCGGACGTGCAGCGGCTCGTCGAGGAGGTCGCGACCGTCGAGGTGCAGCACGTCGAAGAAGAACGGGCTGAGCAGCACGCCGGCGTCGGCGGAGTCGCTGCCGAAGCGGCTCATCGTGTCCTGGAAGGCGCGCGGCCGGCCGTCGTCGTCCAGCGCGAGGGTCTCCCCGTCGAGGACGGCGGTGGCGCACGGCAGGGCGCGGACCCGCTCGACCAGCTCGGGGACGGCGTCGGTGACCTCGCGCAGCGTGCGGGTCCAGACCCGCACGACGTCGCCGTCCCGGTGCACCTGGATGCGGGCGCCGTCGAGCTTGAACTCCACGGTGACGTCGGTGCCGAGGTCGGCGAGCGCGGCGTCCAGGGAGGAGCCGGGGCTGGCGAGCATCGGCTGCACCGGGCGGCCGACCTGCAGGTGCACCGCGGCCAGCGCCTCGCTCCCGCCGCGCAGCGCCGTCGCGGCCGTCTCCGGCAGCCGACCGGAGAGCATGAAGGCGCGCCGGACGTCCGCCGCGGGCACGCCGGCCGCCGCGGCGACGGCGTCGAGCACGACCCCCTCCAGCGCGCCCTGGCGGAGCTCACCGGTGAGCAGCCGGAGGAGGAACTGCTGCTCGTCGGCGGTGGCGGCGGACAGCAGGCCCCGGACCAGGGCCTCCCGCCGGGTCACCGAGCCGGCCCCGGACGTCGCGGCCAGGTCGGTGAGGGTGTCGTCGACGGCGCCGACGGTCAGCGTGGGCGCCGGTGCGGGGGCGCCGGCCAGCCGGGACAGGGTGCGCCAGCCGACGCCGAGCCGGCCCTGGCGCGGCTCACCCGCCAGCCACGCGGTGACCGGCTCGATCTCGGCCGGCTCGGCCCGGCGCAGCAGCTCCGCGATCGCTCCGGCCTTCGCCGTGCGAGACCGGGTGGCCGTGACGGCGGTCGAGGTGGCGAGGACGTCGGCGAGCAGCACCCCGCCATGGTTTCAGCGGGGGCGGACGGTCCCGGCCCACGTCGGTCTCCGGACCGGCGAGCCGAGCGGCGGGTGACGTCGCGCCACCCGCCGCCCGCCCGTGCGGATCAGGTGCCGGACTGCCCGGCGTCGTCCTGGCCGATGCGCTGGTCGGCCAGGTCGCCGACCTTGTCCGACTGCTGGTCGAACTTGCCGCCGGTCTTGTCGTCGGCGAACTGCTCGGCCTTGTCCAGGGCCTGGTCGCTGCGCTGCTCGCCCTGCTCGGTGTTCAGCGCGTCCTTCGCCTTGTCTCCGAGGCCACCGATGTCCATGCCGTTCTCCTTCGTCGGGTGCGGGACGGCTGACTACCCGCCCGGGACGCCGCGACGCGTCGCGGGCGGGTCCCGGAGCGGTCAGGAGGTCTCGGCGTCGAGCGCGGCCGCGACGCGGCGGTGCGCCGCCCAGATCTCCTCCGGCACGCCCTCGAACGTCGACAGGTGCTCCTCGCGGTGCGCCATCTCCTGGCGCCAGCGCTCGGTGTCGATGGTGAGCAGCGTGTCCATGTCGCCGGGGCGCAGGTCGACGCCGGTGAGCTCGAGCTCCTCCTTGGTCGGCACGATGCCGACCGGCGTCCGGGTGCCGGTGACCTCGCCGTTGCGCAGCTGCATCAGCCAGAGCAGGGGGCGCAGGTTGTCCCGGTATCCCGGCCACAGGAAGTGGCCGTCCTCCGGGTCGCGCTGGAACCAGTTCACGTGCGCGAAGATCGGCTGGTCGGTCGCGGCGCCGATGACCTTCAGCCAGTGCGCGGCGTAGGGACCCTCGGCGTAGGACATGAACGGCCGCATCGACATGGGGTCGTAGCGGAGAATGCCCTCGGTGCCCTCCGCGGCGAAGGTCGCCTCCGCGCCGAGGGTGAGGCCGTCGTAGACGCCCTCGGCGAGGTCGGTGATCGCGCGGATCAGCGGCTCCCGATCCCGGGTCCGGCCGCCGAAGATGATCCCGTCGACCGGGACGCCCTTGGGGTTCTCGTAGTCCGGCGCGATGTTGGGCACGTTGGCCAGGGTGGTGGTGAAGCGGCTGTTCGGGTGCGCCCACGGGGCGTCCTTCGCGTCCGCCGGCCGCTCGGAGATCAGCTGCCCGGCCCAGTCGCGCCAGCCGGTGGGGTCCGCCGGCGGCCGCGGCGTCTTGCCCTCCCACCAGACCTCGTGGGTCTGCTCGTTGTAGGCGACGTTGGTGAAGATGGTGCCGGTGCCCTCGGCGATGGCCTCGACGGCGGTCGGGTTGGTGACCTCGTTGGTGTCCTTGGCGACCCCGAAGGCGCCGAACTCGGGGTTGATCGCGTAGACCCGCCCGTCCTCGGGGTCGACCCGCAGCCAGGCGATGTCGTCGCCGTAGAAGTGCACCTGGTAGCGGTCGCCGAGGGCGTCGGGGGCCAGCATCATCGCGAGGTTGGTCTTCCCCGACGCGCTGGGGAACCCGCCGCAGATGTGGTACGCGCGGCCGGTCTGCTTGTCGGTGATCCCGAGGAGCATGAACTGCTCGGCCAGGAACTGGCCCGACGCCCACCCGTCGTAGGCGGCCTGGCGCAGGCCGTGGGCGATCTTGCCCAGCAGCGCGTTGCCGCCGTAGGAGGACCCGTAGTGCAGGATCGTCCGCTCGTCGGCGACGGTGACGAAGTAGCGCTGGTCGTCCGCGGTGCCCTGGCCCAGGTTCTCCAGGTCACCCGTGACGTGCACCGCACGGACGAAGCTGTCCTGGTCGGCGAGGTCGTTGACGTGGTCCACGCCGACCCGGGCCATGCGGATCATGTGCAGGACGACGGTGCGGGTGTCGGTCAGCTCGACCCCGGCGGCGAAGGCCTCGAGCGGCGAGCCGGGCGGCGCCATCAGGTAGGGGACGACGTACATCGTCTTGCCCGCCGACGCCCCGCGCATCCGCTCCTCGAGCAGCGGCCGCATCTCCGACGCGGGGCGCCAGTTGTTGTAGACGCCCTTGTCCGCGGGGTTGTTGGTGGCGACGACGGTGCGCTCCTCGGAGCGCGCGGTGTCCTTGGGGTGGCTCCGTGAGTAGTAGCGCCCCTCACCCGCGGGGAGCAGTTCGCCGGCGTCCAGGGACTCCTGCACCAGGCGGGCGTCGTCGGAGGCGTTGACCACCTCGATCCGGTCGGCGCCGGTGAGCTCGGCGTACCGGTGGACGAACTCCCGGACGCGAACGTTCTTCAGTCCTGCCTCGTCGAGCACGGCATCGATGGCGGCCACGACCCACCTTCTCCCTCACCCGGAGTTCCCGCCACCGCGCCACCAGGTGGCAGCGCGACACGGCCTGTTGATCGGGAAACTACCGAAGGCGACGACGGCCGGACGCCGGGGCGGGGCCCGCGGGCGCACCGGCGGGGGCGCGGGGCGGGACCGGGTCAGGGGCCGGCCTCGGCGCCCACCGTGTGCAGGTGCCCCAGGACGAGCCCGTACGAGGCGAGCAGTCCGGTCTCGGCGTAGCGGATCCCGTGGTCCGCGCAGAACGCCGCGACCAGTGGTCGTGCCCGGCGCAGGTTCGGTCGCGGCATGCTCGGGAAGAGGTGGTGCTCGATCTGGTAGTTCAGCCCGCCGAGCAGGAGGTCCACGAACCGTCCGCCGCGCACGTTGCGGGCGGTCAGCACCTGACGGCGCAGGTAGTCCTTCTCCTCGGCCTCCGTGAGCGGCGGCATGCCCTTGTGGTTGGGCGCGAACGAGCAGCCCATGTAGAAGCCGAACACCGCCTGGTGCACCGCGATGAAGGCCAGCGCCTGCCAGGGCGTCAGCACCAGGAGCGGCGCGGCGACGAAGGCGGCCAGGTGCACGGCCAGGAGCCCGGTCTCCAGCCACCGCGCGCGGATCGTCCCGCTGCGCAGTGCCTGCAGGCTCGCGACGTGCAGGTTCAGTCCTTCGAGCAGCAGGAGCGGGAAGAAGACGGCCGCCTGGTGCCGGGTCAGCCACCCGAACAGCCCGCGCCGGCCGGCCCCGTCCTCCGGGAAGAAGATCAGCGGCCCGGCCGGGGCGACGTCGGGGTCGAGCTCGGCGTGGTTGGGGTGGGCGTGGTGCCGGTTGTGCTTGTCCAGCCACCACCCGAAGCTGAGCCCGACCGCCAGGTTGCCGTGCAGCAGGCCGAGCAGGTAGCTGCCGCGTCTCGTGCGGGCCACCTGCTTGTGGCCGGCGTCGTGCCCGAGGAAGGCGATCTGCGTGGACAGCACGCCGAGCACGGCCGCGGTGACCAGCTGCCACCAGCTCGCCCCGATCACCGCGAAGGCGAGCCAGCCCGCGGCGAAGACGAGCCAGGTGAGGGAGTACTTGGCGACGTAGTACCCGGTGCGCCGCTCGAGCAGGCCGGCGGCACGGATGCGCGAGGACAACTCGGCGTAGTCCGACCGGCCGGCGCGGACGGGGCGCAGGGTGGGGGCAGCGGTCACGTCAGTCCCGTCCCGCGCTCGGGCCGTCGACCGGGGCCGGGACGACGGGTCCACGGGCCTCGGCCGGAACGGCGGCGTCCGGCGCCGGACCGCCCCCCAACCTCCGGGTGCAGCGGGCGTCGGCCAGGAAGTGGGCGACCGCCGACGACGGGTCCGCCAGCCGGAGCGTCGCCTGCCGCAGGCGCATCACCTCGTCGGCCTCGTGGATCGGCTCCATCCCGTCCTCGTCGACGGCGCGGACGCCGGAGAGGTCCAGGACCAGTTCCGCGGGCCCGCCGTCCACGGTGAACATCGACAGGAACAGCCGGAGCCGCCCGGCGGTGTCCGCGTCGAGCCGGCCTCCGACGCCGAGGACGACGGTCCGCTGGTGGAGGCTGAGGCAGGCGCACCGACGGGCGTGCCTGATCGGCACCGGGGGAGGGGCCGCGGCCGGCGGGGGGCCGTCCGTCACGAGGTGCAGGCCGTGCCGTGACCGTTGTGCCATGCCGTGCGCTCCCCGGAGCAGTGGGACGTGCCACTGCCGGGTCCGGGGCAGTGCCCGCGCGTGCGGGCCTGGTGGTCAGCCTAGGACGGCCGGACCCACCTCGCTGGGTGGTTGCGCCACGGGACGACGGCGCGCGGGGTCACCGTGCCGGACGGGACGGGGTCGAACGGTCGGTGCCGAGCTCGTCGACGCCCAGGGTGCCGGCGATGACCGCGTCCGCGACGCCGGTCAGGGTCCGCCCGGTCCGCCGGGCGTGCGTGCGCAGGAGGCGGAACGCCTCGTCGACGCTCGTGCCGGCGCGGGCCGACAGGACCCCCTTGGCCTGCTCGATGAGGATCCGGCTGTGCAGTGCGGCCTGCAGCTGCTCGGAGAGCACCACCTGGTCGTGGATGGCGCGCTCGTGCAGCAGCCCGATGGTGGCGACGTCGGCCAGGCCACGGGCGACGGCGAGGTCGTCGTCGCTCAGCCGCTTCGGCTCGACGGTGAACAGGTTGAGCGCACCGATGACCTGGCGGCGCAGCCGCAGCGGCAGGGCGTGCGAGACGGCGAACCCGAGGTCGCGGGCGGCCGCGGCGAACCGCGGCCACCGGTTCCCCGCGTCCGACAGGTCGATGTTGGCGATGGCCTGCCCGGTCGCGAAGCACTCCAGGCACGGGCCCTCGGCCTTCTGCAGCTCGAACAGCTCGAGCAGCCGCGCCGACTCGTGCGTGGCCGCCACCACCTGCAGCGTGCCGCGCTGGTCGTCGAGCATCAGACCCGCGGCGTCGGTGTCGACCAGTTCGACGCAGCGCTCGGTGAGCACCTGCAGGAAGTCGACGACGTCGAACTCGTCGACCAGCGTGTCCGCCAGCTCGACGAAGACCTGCACGAGGCGCTGTTCTCCGGCCATCGGCCCCTCCCGCCCGGGTCGGCCGGGCACCCCTGCTGTTCCCTCGAGGTCCCGGTGTCACCCGTCGTCGTCCCGACCGAGGCGGACCCGTCCCTGCAGGACGTCCCGGGCCAGCTCATCGATCGGACGGTGCTCGGCGTAGGCCCGGGCGCGCAGCAGGACCAGCGCCACCGCCAGGCTGACATCTTCCTGCACGGAGACGACGCCCGTCGCCTGGTGGACCTCCGCCCGGTCGTCGAGCGCCGGGAGCGGGCCGAGGGGGAGGTCCGATCCGCCGTCCAGGAACTGTGCGTGCAGGAGCAGCACCGTGGCCGCATCGGCGAAGGCCAGTGCGTCGGTGAGCTCGGCCGGTGACAGGCCCCCGGGGCTGTCCCGGTAGAGGTCCAGCACACCGAGCCGGATGGCGCCGACCCGGAGCGGGAAGGCGAAGACGGCGCGCAGCCCCGCGAGTTCGGCCCCACCGGCGAACGCCGGCCACCGCGCCGGCGCGGTGCGGGTCAGGTCGGGCTGGAGCACCGGTCGACCGCTCCGGGAGGCGTCGACGCAGGGCCCCTCCCCGAGCGTGAACTGGAGTTCCTCCAGCTCCCGGGCGGCATCGTCGGTCGCCGCCAGCGTCCCGGCGGGTCCGCCCTCGGTCATCAGCGCCATCCCCGCGCCGGTGACCGGCAACGCCGCGGTGCACGTGCGCACCAGGGCGTCGGCGAGTCCGGCCGCGTGCGGGGCGGCGGCGACGACGGTGGACAGGATCCGGTCGACGCGTCTCGACGTCGCGGTCACCTGCGGACCGGCGGCTCCGGCCGGCGGCCCGCACCAGGGCCTGCGGACGACGCATCCCCGCGCGCCCGCCGGCCCCGACGGGGTCCCGACCTCCCGGGTGTCACCCCGGCGGCGAGCCGTCGTCGGACCCGTCCTGCGCTCCGGCGGCGCGGTCCCCTCGGGGCGCGACCGCCAGCGGCAGGGGCAGCGACGGACCGCTGCGGCCTCCGGGCGTCGGGGGCCGCTGGTCGGCCGGAGGGGCGTTCGGACGAGAGACCCGCGCGACGCGGATCCTCGTCATGACTGCCTCGCGGCCGGAGCGCGGGACGTGGCGGGGGCGCCCCGCGCGGCGGTGTGCAGCCGGCGGGCGGTCGTGGGCGTCGGGGTGGGTCCCACCAGGGACCGCCGATCTCCCTCCGGAAGCGGAGGGGCTGGGCGCCGAGCTGGCGTCACCACCGACCCTAGCCCCCGCGGTGCCGGGTGGCGGCGCCTCGCAGACGGTCAGTCCGGCGACGAGTACTCCGGCCAGGCGTCCCGGTTGGTGCCGAGGACGACGGAACCGACGGTCAGCGCGACCGCTCCGCTCACCGCTCCGGACACCGCGGCGGCGGGCCGGTCGGCCTCACGGGCGAGACTCAGCGCGGTGTAGGCCCCGAGCACCGCGCCCAGCAGGACGGTGCTCGGCGGAACGGGTCCCCCCACGCCGGTCCCCGCCGTCGCGAGGAGGTCGGCGATGGCGGACGCCAGCGGGCCGGCGTCGGGCCGCTGCCTGATCCGGGCCACCGGCTCGGCCACGTCCAGGTCCTGGAACGCGGCGCGTCCGAGCTCACGGAGGTCGCGCTCGTCGGCGTCCGTGAGGCCGGCCAGGCTCAGCCGGCGCAGGTGGTAGCGGAACCTGCGGAGCCGGGCGTCCTCGAAGGCGAGCCCCGCCGCCGCGCGGAACCGCTCGGCCGCTCCCGTCGACGCGTCCGCGGTGTCGGTCATGGTGGAGCGCCCCCTCCGACGGTTCCGGGAGGTGTAGCGCGGCCCCCGTCACCCGCGCGTCACCGACGCGAGGTCCGCCTGCGCGCCACGGCCTCCGTTCCCCCGACCAGGCGAATGGACGGCGCGCCGCTTCGGTTGGCAGCCCCGCGTGCCGATGCAGACGACGTCCGACCCCGCCGATGAGGAGCAGCCCACGATGCCGACTGCCGAGCAGTACCTGGCGCAGTACGCGCGCACCCTCGACGCGTTCCAGGGGGCGCCGGTGGCTCCCGCCGCGACGTGGCCCGTCGCCCAGAACGGCTCGATCCTCGGCGAGTACAGCGAGCTGCTGGTCGCCGCGGCGCTCACCTACTCCCCGCAGAGCTCCGGGGCCACCTGGGACCGCGCCAACGCCTGCCGCACGGGCCAGCTCGTCGGCACGTCCGCATGGGTCGCGACGCGAGCCGCGGCCGGCTACAGCAGGGCCTCGTACAGCGACGTCGACCTGTGGCTCTCCGCGCCCGTCGTCGCGGGCTCGGCGTGGGCGACGTCGGTCCCGCCGAGCCGGGGGGTGAGCGCCCTGCTCTCGGCGATCGGGGCGGGTACCGGGCGCCCGGTCCTCACCGCGCAGGTGAAGGCCCGTCACTACGAGGTCATCGACCGGTACGACGCGGTGCCGTACTGGTACGTCGTCGATCCGGCCGCGGACGGTCAGGTCACGCGGGAGGATCTGCTCAGCGCACCGGCGTCCTTCCCGTGGCGGCCGTCGACGGTCGACCTGTTCGCGTGCGTCGAGTGGACGGTGCCCTCCGGCAGCCCGGTCGCCGTGCCGCGCGTCCGGGTCCTCGCGAGGGACGACGTCCGGGACGCGATCGTGGCCCGCGAGGCCGCGATCGCGGCTCGGCACTCACCCTGCACCTGCAGCCGGCCACTGGCGTGGAGCGCGCGGAAGCTGGACTTCGTGGACGTCTTCACCGGGCAGCTGGGCACCGACCTGACCCCGGTCCTGGGCCGGGTGCCGCCGCTCACCCTGGCCTGAGGTCGGCGGCCTCCGCTCCTCCGCGGCGGAAGTCGGTTGCTCCCGGTCGGAGGATCGATCCGTGGCGGCCGAGCGGGTGCTGGTGAACTTCTTCTACGCCCAGCAGGTGGGCCACGCGGTCGAGGCGCTGCACTACTGCCACGGCCACGCGTCGGCGGTGCCGGGCCGCGAGGTCTCCGTCGTCCTGAACGCCGCGACCGCCACGGAGCTGGCCGGCTTCTGCCCCTTCCTCGCCGCCGTCCACCCGGTCGACCACCCGTTCCTGGAACCGTGCGCGGACTCGGCGCGGCGGATGCGGGACGTGCCCCGCGACTGGGACTGGGTCCTCGACGACACCCGGCGCCACCAGCCGGTGCAGTACGAGCTCAGCTGCGCCTCGAGCTGCCGTCCTCGGCGCGGCGGGCCGCCTCCGACCGGCTGGCGTCCGACCGCGAGGTGGAGAGCCGGATCGCGGTGGTGCCGGCCGGGTCGAGCGATCCGTCGCTGTACCCGTCGCCCGGCTCGTGGCGGCTGGTGCTCGACGCCCTGACCGACGCCTTCCCCGCGGTCCAGATCGCGCTGGTCGGCCGCGTGCACCGGGACGAGCGCACCAGCACCGCCCTGGGCCCGGCGAGCTGCGGGAGCTGCTGGCGCACCGGTCCGCGCCGGTCGACTGCTTCGACATCCCGCTCGCCGAGCAGCTGGCCGTGGTGGAGAGCTGGAACGTCTTCCTGGCGCCGCAGCTGCCGTACGAGCGGGCCCTGAGCGAGTGCTTCCGGGAGCTGCGGGCCGTCACCACGGCGACACGTCGGCGATCTGGTCGATCGACGGCGTCCACCTCGCCCACCTCTGACCCGCACGGACGCCAGAGCGCCCCCCACCCCGGGGGAGGTGGGGGCGCTCGGGCGCAGCTCGCGGAGCTGCCGGGGGCTCAGCCCTGGTAGTTCACGTGCGGGTGGTCCATGTGGTTCGCCGTCGCGCTGCCGCGGTCGGACATCAGCTTCCAGACGCCGGTCGGCGAGGTGAGGATCCGCTGCTGCCAGATGACGTACTCCACGCCGAGGTCGTCCCAGTGGGCGATGTGGTACTCGGTGATGGCGTCGCCCAGGGCGGTGTCGGAGCCGACCATGTAGTCCAGCGCCAGCCCGGACGGGTGGCCGTGCGGGTCGACGGCGCTGGCGCGGGTGCCGCCGATGGTGATGCCGGCGGCACCGGGGACGTTGGCGACGACGACGTCGGCGGCGGCCTGGGCCTCCGGCCGCACGCCTCCGGCGCTGTTGGTGATCTCCGCGACCGCGGCGGCCGGTGCGGGAGCCGGCGCGGCCTCGACGACGGGGGCCGGCGCGGCCTCCACGACGGGGGCCGGCGCGGCCTCGAGGGGGGTCGCCGCGACGGCCGGGGTGATCTCGGCGGCCGGTGCGGACGCCCCCAGGGTGCCCCCCGGAGCGGCCGCGACCGGGGCCGACCCGGCGGTCAGCAGCACCTGGCCCGGGAAGATGAGGTTGGGGTTGCTGCCGATGACGGCGACGTTGCGCTCGTAGAGCGCGCGCCACGACTGCCCGGAGGCGGCGGCGATCTCGGCCACCGTGTCGCCGCGCTCGACCGTGTAGTCGGCCTCGGACGGGGCCGCCGGCGAGGGAGTGGCCGGCTGCTCGGCAGCAGGCGCCGGGGCGGCGGCCGGAGCCGGTGCCGGCGCGGCGGCCGGAGCCGGTGCCGGCGCCGCGGCGGCCGCCGTGGTGCCGTCGGCCAGGGGCTTGCCGCAGGTCGGCCACGCGCCGGTGCCCTGACCGGCCGGGCC
>NZ_JALPKP010000084.1:0-14424 GCF_051383635.1 Geodermatophilus sp. CPCC 205506
GTCGACCACCGCCGTCCGCAGGCCGCGGAAGCCGGCGTAGTACGCGGCGTACAGGCCCGCCGGGCCGGCCCCGACGACGAGCAGGTCGACCTCGACGCGGCGGCCGTCGCCGGCCGCGGTCCCCGGCGGCGAGGTGTCGGTCGCGGTCGTCACGGGGTTCCTCCAGGGGTGGCGAGGTTGTCGGAGCGGGCCGCGCCGCTGAGCCGGTCGAGGGCCAGCTCGCGGACGCGGAAGCGCTGCAGCTTGCCGGTCGCGGTGGTCGGCAGCTCGTCGAACACCAGCACGTGGCGGGGGCGCTTGAACGCGGCGAGCCCCTCGCGGCAGAAGGTCACGAGGTCCTCCTCCGCCGTCGTCTCGCCGGGCATCAGGACCACGCAGGCGACCGGCTTGTCCAGCCCGTCGGCGTCGGGCAGCGACACCACGACCACCTGGCTGACCGCCGGGTGCTGGCGCAGCCGCTCCTCGACCTCGGTGGGGGAGACCCAGATCCCGCCGGCCTTGATGATGTCGTCGGTGCGGCCCAGCGAGGAGTAGTAGCCGTCCGCGCTGCGCACGTAGGTGTCGCCGGTGCGCACCCACGGCCCCTGGAAGACCCGCCGGGTGACCTCCGTCCGCTGCCAGTAGCCGGTCGCCGCCGAGGTGCCGCGGACGTAGAGGTGGCCGGGTGTGCCGTCGGGCACCGGGGCGCCCTCGTCGTCGACGATCTTGGCCTCGTAGCCGGCGACGACCTCGCCGGTCGAGCCGGCGCGGGTCCGCCCGGGCCGGCCGCTGATGAAGATGTGCAGCATCTCGGTCGAGCCGATGCCGTCGAGCATCTCGACGCCGAACGTGCCGGTGAACCGCTCGAACAGCGCCGCGGGGAACGCCTCGCCGGCCGAGACGCACGCCCGGACGCTGCTGAACGCGTCGGCGGGCAGGCCCGCGGCCAGCAGGGCGGCGTAGTACGTCGGGCCGCCGAAGAACAGGGTCGGCCGGTGCTCCTGCAGCACCCGCAGCGTGCTCGCCGGGCTGGGCCGGGCCCGGTCCAGGACCGTGCCGGCCCCGACGGAGAACGGGAACGTCATCGTGTTGCCCAGCCCGTAGGCGAAGAAGAACTTGGCCACCGAGAAGGTGACGTCGTCCGGGCCGATGGCCAGCACGTCCCGGGCGTAGGTCTCGGCGGTGTCCCGCAGCGACCCGTGCCGGTGCATCGCGCCCTTCGGCGTGCCGGTCGTGCCGGAGGTGTAGAGCCAGAAGGCCGGCGAGTCGGCGATCGTCGGGTACGGCGTGGCCGCCCGGTCGAGGTCGTCGGCGCCCGCGGCGACGAAGGACTCCCACGAGCGCACCCGGGCGCCCTCGACCTCCGGCAGCTCCGGGGCGTCGAACACGACGACGTCGGCGAGGTCGCGCAGGCCGCCGAGGGCCGGTGCCAGCGCGGTGAACTCCGAGCTGAGCGCGACCAGCCGGGCGCGGCTGTCCTGGGCGAGCACGGCGATGTCCTTGGGCTTGAGCATCGTGCTCACCGGCACCGGGACGGCACCGATGCGCAGGCCGGCCAGGAAGGCGGTGAGCAGCTCCGGGGTGTCGCCCATGCAGAGCAGCAGCCGCTCCTCGGGGCGCACACCGGAGGCGAGCAGGGCGGCGGCGAAGCGGGTGACCGCGTCGTCGAGCTCGCCGTAGGTGAGGGTGCGCACGCCGCCGTCGAGGTCGATCGCGGTGATCGCCCGCCGCCCCGGGTCGGTGCGGGCGTGCCGGGTGACCAGCCACTCGGCGGCGTTGAACGGCTCTGGGCCGGCCGGCGCCGCGGACGGGAGCGGGAGGTCGGGTGGGGCGGTGTCGAGGGTGGCCACGCTGCTCAGCCCTTCTGCGAGGGAGCGGGGTCGCCGGGGAACGGGAACCGTTCCCCGGCGACCCCGGCGAGATCAGAAGCGGACGTAGTCGTACTCGACCGGCAGCGAGTTGATGCCGACCGACGGGGGCGCGATCCATCCGGCGAACTCACCGGGCTCGTAGTGCGGCACCATCAGCTCGGCGACGCGGGCGCGGTCCTCGGCCGTCGGCAGGTGGTCGCCCACCGCCTTCTCCCAGGTGGCCTCGTCGACGATCTCGCCGGTGGGTGTGATGTGGTGCCCGGCGAACGCGCCGACCTTGCGGTTGAAGCCCTGGTGCGGGAGGTACAGGCGCTCCTCGAGGCCGGCCTCCTCCAGCTCCTGGTTCCACCGCTTGACGCCGTTCTCGCAGTCGGCGGCGTACTCGTTGCGCAGGTCGAGGTTGAGCGCGGTGAGCATCGGCACGGTGCGGGTGGCCAGCTTCCCGCCCTCGACCACCGGGACCTCCATGGTGAGGTCGTGCAGCAGGTGGTCGTCCTTGCGGCGGGTCTCCATCCACCGGCCCTTGAGCCCGGAGGTGTAGTACGCGGCCACGTTGGACGAGGTCTCCGAGCCGAAGAGGTCCATGGAGACGGAGAACTGGAAGTTCAGGTACTTCTGGATCACCGAGAGCGGGATGCCGCCGTACTGCCAGATGTCGTCGGTGCCGTGCTCCTTCATCAGCTGCGCGGTCCGCTGGACGGTGCGCTGCACGCCCGTCGTCCCGACGAACATGTGGTGCGCCTCCTCCTTGAGCATGAACTCGCAGGTGCGCGCCAGCGGGTCGAAGCCGCTCTCCTTCAGCGTCCCGAGCTGGTACTTGCCGTCCCGGTCGGTGAAGTAGGTGAACATGAAGAACGACAGCCAGTCGGTCGTCTCCTCGTTGAAGGCGCCGAGGATGCGCGGGGAGTCGAAGTCGCCGGAGTTGCGCTTGAGCAGCTGCTCGGCCTCCTCGCGCCCGTCCTTCCCGAAGTAGGCGTGCAGCAGGTAGACCATCGCCCACAGGTGCCGGCCCTCCTCCACGTTGACCTGGAAGAGGTTGCGCATGTCGTACAGCGAGGGCGCGGTCATGCCCAGGTGCCGCTGCTGCTCGACCGAGGCGGGCTCGGTGTCGCCCTGGATGACGATGAGCCGGCGCAGGTCCGACCGGTGCTCGCCGGGCACCTCCTGCCAGGCCGGCTCGCCCTTCTTGTCGCCGAAGTTCACCTTCCGGTCCGGGTCGCGCTCGGCCAGGAAGATGCCCCAGCGGTACTCCTCCATCGGCACCCGGTCGAAGTGCGCCCAGCCGTCCCGGCCGACGGCGATGGCGGTGCGCAGGTAGACGTCGTGGGTCGGGATGGACGGGCCGAGGTTCTTCCACCAGTCGATGAACTTGGGCTGCCAGCCCTCCAGGGCGCGCTGCAGCTTGCGGTCGCCGGCCAGGTTGACGTTGTTGGGGATCTTCTCGCTGTAGTCGATCGTCGACGTCGGGCCGGTCGGCGTGGGGGCCTCGCCGGTGACGGTGCCGTTCGTGGGGCTGCTCTCCGTGGTGGTCATGCGCTCAGACCCGCTTCCTGTCGTAGTCCGCCCGCTTGCCGGTGCCGTACCGGCGCAGCGCTCCTTCGGGGCCAGCGGCGTTGGGCCGCTGGAAGATCCAGTTCTGCCAGGCGGTGAGCCGGCCGAAGACCTTCGTCTCGGGGGTCTCGCGACCGGCGAAGCGGAGGTTGGCCTCCATGCCGGTCAGCGCGTCGGGGGAGAAGCTGGCCCGCTCCTCGACGACCAGGCGGACCTCGTCCTCCCAGTCGATGTCGTCGGGCGTGCTGGTGACCAGGCCCAGCTCGAGGGCGTCGGCGGCGGCGAGGTCCCGGCCGACGGCGGCCTCCGCGGCGGCCAGCTCGTCGGCGCTGCCCAGGAACCGGACCTGCAGCCGGGACAGGCCGTTGCCCATGGGCAGCAGGCCGGTGTTGAACTCGTCCAGCCGGATCACCGCGGCCGGCTTCGGGTCGTCGTCGTCCTCGAACTGGCCCTCGAGCATGAACTGCCGGTCGGCCGCGAAGGCGATCTCGGCCAACGCGCCGACGAAGCAGGAGCCGGGCTCGATGAGTGCGAACAGGCTGCGCGAGGTGGTGTCCAGCCGCTTCACCGTGCGGCGGTAGAAGCCGATCGTCTCGTTGACCAGCCAGTGCGCGCGGTTGGCCAGCAGGAACTCGTCGTAGGCCGCCACGGTCGCCGGGTCGCCCTCGGTGCGCAGCAGCCAGGTGCCGATCGCCAGCTCGTTGGTGCGCAGCCGCAGGATCGCGTCGTCCAGCTCGCGGGTGGCGGCCAGCAGCCAGGCGGCGTCGCCCTGCTGCTGCAGCTCCTCGACGCTGCCGGGCACCGCCGCCGGGCCGAGCACGGTGATCGTCGCGGTGCCGGAGCTGCGGTCCAGGACGACGCGGACGTGCTCGTAGCGGGTGGTGTCGCCGTCGGTCTCGCGGCGCAGCGGGGTGAGCTGCACGCCGCCGGCGCCGGCGCCGGGGCGGTTGGAGCCGGCGGCCAGCTCGGCGGCCCGCCGGGCGACCTCGCCGGGGAGGTCGCGGGCCTTGACGCTGGCGTCGACCAGGCGCCACTGCACGGCCTTCTCGCCGCGGATGCCCTCGGCGGTGGTGGAGAAGACGTCGGCGAGGTCGCGCCGGACGCCGCGCTTGTCGACCACGCGGGTCAGGCCGCCGGTGCCGGGGAGGACGCCGAGCAGCGGCACCTCGGGCAGCGACACGGCCGAGGAGTTGTCGTCGACCAGCACGATCTGGTCGCAGGCGAGGGCGAGCTCGTAGCCGCCACCGGCGGCGGTGCCGTTGACCGCGGCGATGAACGACAGGCCGGAGTGGGCGCTGGCGTCCTCGAACCCGTTGCGGGTCTCGTTGGTGAACTTGCAGAAGTTCACCTTCCAGCTGTGCGGCGAGGCGGCCAGCATCTTGATGTTGGCGCCGGCGCAGAACATCCGCTCCTTGCCGCTGGTGACGACGACCGCCTTCACCTCGGGGTGCTCGAAGCGGATCCGCTGGACCGCGTCGTGCAGCTCGATGTCGACGCCGAGGTCGTAGCTGTTCATCTTCAGCTCGTAGCCGGGGACGATGCCGCCGTCCTCGGCCACGTCGAGGGTCAGCGTGGCGATCTCGCCGTCCACCGACAGCGTCCAGTGCTTGTAGGCCTCCGGGGAGGTGTCGAAGGAGACCTCGGTGGTCGCGGCCGGCTCGGCGACAGGGGCGGGGCCCTCGGGCGTGGTCTCCGAGCGGTCTTCGAGGGTGGTCACGGTGCCTCCAGGGGAGTTGCCGGCGCGTGGGGACGTGGCGCTCGCCACCCATCCTGACGTGCTACACGACAATGCGCAAGCGGTGGATGATCTGTAGATGTCTTCGCCGGGCGGCGCCCGGGTGCCAGGCTGGGGACCCCGGGAGGAGACGGAGCGGCGCGATGACCACGACGGGCACGGGCACGGACCGGTGGCGCTGGGTGGCGGACCCCGACCCGCACTGGGACGCGGACCGGGAGCGGGTCTTCGCCTCGGTCCCCGAGGGCGTGTTCCCCACCGCCCCCGGGCGTCCTGGCGAGCGACTGGCGGCCGACTGGTGGCGGGTCGAGGACGGCGACCGGGTGCTGGCCTACGGCTGGCTCGACGACGTCTGGGGCGACGCGGAGATCCTCCTCGCCGTGGAGGCGGGCGCCCGGGGGACCGGCGTGGGCGCGTTCACACTGACCCGGCTGGAGGAGGAGGCGGCGGAGCGCGGGCTGAACTACGTGGTCAATGTGGTGCGGGACACACACCCGGAGCGGGACGCGGTGACGGCCTGGTTCCTCGCGCACGGCTTCCGCGCCGACGACGAGGGCCGGCTGCGCAAGCGGGTCGCCGTCCGGTCCGGCGACACCGGCCAGCGCCAGGCCGGCCGGCCCGGGGCGGGGCCGCCCGCGCCGCCGGACGAGGCACGGCAGGCGCGCTACACCGCGGAGCGGGACCGGGCGGCCGCCCGCCCGCACGCCGACGACCCGCCGGCCACCGGCGGCGACCTGGGGCCGGGGCGGGAGGAGAGCGGGGGCTACGTCGACCCCGAGCACCACCGCTACTGACCCCGCTCCGGGAGGGCAGAAATGGCCATTTCTGCCCTCCCGGACGACTCAGGCGACGCCGAGGAGGGCGTGGGCCACCGAGCTGTCGCGGCGGAACTCGAGGGTGGGGGAGCGGTGCACGACCCGCCCCTTGTCCATCACCGCGATCTCGTCGGCGACGGCGAAGGCGAGGTGCAGGTCCTGCTCCACCACGACCAGCGTCGTCCCCTCGGCCTTCATCCCGGCGATCGCCTCGCCGATGAGGTCGACGACGGCCGGGGCCAGCCCGTCGGAGGGCTCGTCCATGAGCACCAGCCGGGGGTTGGTGAGCAGCGCGCGGGCGATCGCCAGCATCTGCTGCTCGCCGCCGGAGAGCTGGCCGGCCGCGTGCCGGCGGCGCTCGCCGAGGCGGGGGAGCAGCTCCAGCACCCGGGGGACGTCCCACGGCCCGCGCCCCCGGCCGCGCCGCGCGGCGAGGTCCAGGTGCTCGGTCACGGTGAGCGGCGCCCACACCCGCCGGCCCTGCGGCACGATCGCCACGCCGGCCCGGGCGACGACGTCCGGACGGCGGCCGGTCAGGTCGGCCCCGCCCAGGTGCACCGTCCCGCCCGACGGCGTCACCAGGCCCATGAGCGTGTGCACGAGGGTGGTCTTGCCGACGCCGTTGCGGCCGAGCAGCCCGAGCACCCGGCCGTCGGCGACGTCGAGGTCGACGCCCTGCAGGACGGTGCTGCGCTTGTAGCCGGACCGCAGCCCGCGCACCTCGAGCACTCAGCTCACCTCCAGCCGGGCCGGGCCCGTTCCGTCGAGGAACAGCGCCTCCCGGCCGGTGCCGAGGTAGGCCTCCTGCACCGCGGCGCTGCCGCGCACCTCGTCCGGGCTGCCGGTGAGCAGCACCCGGCCCAGGTGGAGCACCGTGACCGAGGTGGCCAGGGCGAAGACGACGTCCAGGTCGTGCTCGACGATCACCAGCGTCACCGACTCCGGCAGCTGCTTGAGCAGGCCGACCAGGCGCGCGCTCTCCGCCGGCGACATCCCGGCCGCCGGCTCGTCGAGCAGCAGCAGGGTCGGCTCGCAGGCGAGCGCCACCGCGACCTCCAGCTGCCGCCGCTCGCCGTGGGAGAGCGCGGCGACCGGGGTGGTGGCGCGCTCGGCGAGCCCGACGTCGGCGAGCAGCCCCCGGGCCCGCTCGCGGGCCGCGGCCTGCCGGCGGGGGACCAGCGAGTGCCGGCTGCGGTGCTGCCGCTGCGCGGCCAGCAGCACGTTCTGCTCCACGGTCTGGCTGAGGAACAGGCTGGAGTGCTGCAGGGTCTGGCTGATCCCGCGCCGGGCGCGCTGCGGCTCGGACAGCCGCGTGATGTCGTCCCCGGCCAGCGCGACCGTGCCGGCGGAGACCGGCATCGACCCGGTGACCAGCTTGAACAGCGTGCTCTTGCCGGCGCCGTTGGGGCCGATGAGGGCGTGCCGCGCGCCGGCCGGCACCTCGAGCGTGACGTCGTCCACCGCCTTGAGCGCGCCGAACGAGCGGCTCACGCCGGACAGGGACAGCAGGGGTGCGCTCATGACGAACCCTCCCGGGGGCGCCGCCGGCCGGGTGCACCGCGGCGGAGGCCCGCCAGGCCGGCCACGCCCCGGGGCAGCAGGTAGACCGCGACGACGAAGACCAGGCCCAGCAGCAGCGGACCGTGCCCGTCGAGGGTCGGCCCGAAGGTGTCCCGGACGAGGACGACGACCGCCGCGCCGAGCGCCGGCCCCCAGAGCGAGCCCGCGCCGCCGAGGACGACGGCCAGCAGCAGGAGCGCGCTGGTCGTGAAGCCGGTGTCGCTGGGGTTGACGATCCGGACCAGCCCGGCGAACAGGCCCCCGGCCAGCCCGGCGAAACCGCCGGCGATGGCGAAGGCCAGGTACTTGTAGCGGAACGGCGAGTACCCCAGCGAGCGCATCCGCGCCTCGTTGTCCCGGATGCCCCGCAGCACGCTGCCGAACGGCGAGGCGGCCACCAGCCACAGGCACAGGGCGCCCAGGACGACGACCGCGAGGACGAACCAGTACACGTACCCGGCCAGCGTGAGCGGCGTGCCGGCGATCCGCACCGAGGGGATCCCGAACAGGCCGTTGGAGCCGCCGGTCACCGACGACAGCGACTGGGCCAGCTGGTGCACCAGCTCGCCGATCGCCAGGGTGAGCATGAGGAAGAAGACCCCGCCGCTGCGCACCGCCAGCCAGCCGGTCGCGGCGGCCGCCACCGCGCCGGCGACCGCGGCCGCCAGCACGGTGACCACGCCCTCGGCGGTCCAGTGGATCGCCACGAGGCCCGCGGTGTAGGCGCCGATGCCGAACCAGGCGGCGTGCCCGAGGGAGGGCAGCCCGGTGAGGCCGACCAGCAGGTCCAGGCTCATGGCGAACAGTGCGAAGACGAGCATCCGCGAGACGGTGTTCGTGCCGAAGGGGTCGACGAACAGCGGCACCGCGGCGAGCACCGCCAGCAGGGCCAGGCCGAGGACGACGGCCAGTGGCCGGTTGCGGCGCCGCGGCGGGGCCTCCGCGGTCATGGCGCCGTCGGCGGTGCTGACGACGGGCGGGCTCTCCACGCTCATCAGTGGGCCACCTTCCCGGCGAAGAGTCCACGGGGCCGGACGATCAGCACCAGCGCGAGCGTGCCGAACAGGATGAACGAGGCGAGGTCGGGCAGCAGCGCGCGGCCCAGCGACTCGACCTGGCCGATGACCAGCGCGCCGATGAGCGCCCCGCGGATGGAGCCCAGGCCGCCGATCACGATGACCACCAGAGCCAGCAGGAGGATCGTCTCGTCCAGCCCGGGGCGGGCGCCGTAGACCGGGGCCGCCAGCACGCCGGCGACGGTGGCGAGCATCGAGCCGATGCCCAGGACGGCGACCTTCACCTTGCGGTTGTCGATGCCCATCGCCGAGACCATCTCCCGGTCGGCGACGCTGGCCCGCACCAGGGCGCCGACCGAGGTCCGCTCCACGACCAGCCAGACGACCAGCGCCAGCAGCAGGCCGATCCCGATGAGGAGCAGCCGGTAGGTCGGGTAGGCGTCGCCGGCGACGTCCACGCTCCCGTCCAGGCCCGGGGGCGGCGAGACCGAGCGGACGTCGTTGCCGTACACGATCGAGAGCACCTCGGCGACGATCAGTGAGATGCCGAGGGTGAGCAGGGCCTGGTCGAGGATCGGCCGCCGGGCCAGCGGCTCGGTCATCCCCGACAGGACCCCGCCGGCGAGCAGCCCGACGAGCGCGGCGACGGCGAGGGCGGTGAGGAACCCGCCCCAGGACTCCCCGGCGACGAAGGTGACCGCCAGGTAGGAGCCGACGAGGAAGAACGCGCCGTGGGCGAGGTTCAGCACGTCCATCATCCCGAAGACGATGGACAGCCCGACGGCGAGGACGAACAGCAGCGCGCCGATGGCGAAGCCGTTGAGGATGCTGACGAGGTTCGCGTCGAACCAGCCGAGCATGGATCGGCTCCTCTCCTCCTGTTCCCGAGGGGTCAGGGCTGGGGGAAGACGCCGAGCTCCTCGACGACGGAGTTGACCAGCGTGCCGCCCTCGTCGACGACCTCGCGCAGGTAGACGGCCTGCTCCGGCGTCTGGTTCGTGAAGGTCCACGGGCCGCGCGGGCTGTCGTCGATCTCGCCGAGCCCGCCGAGCGCCTCGCTCAGCGGCTCGCCGCCGGTGTCGCCGGCCGCCTCCAGCGCCCGGGCCAGGACGTTGGCCGCGTCGTAGGCCTGCACCGCGTACGTCGTCGGCAGCTCGTCGTAGGCCGCCTGGTAGGCCTCCACGAACTCGGTGTTGGCCTCGTTGTCGATCTCGGTCGAGTAGTGCAGCGTCGTCCGGACGCCGACCGCCGCGGGGCCCTGCGCGTCGAGCACACTGCCCTCGGTGAGGAAGCCGGAGCCGTAGAGCGGGATGGTGTCCTTGAGGCCGAAGTCCGCGTACTGCTGGACGAAGCTGACCGCCTCGCCGCCGGCGTAGAACACGAACGTGGCCGCGGCGCCGGAGGACTGGATGCCGGACAGGAACGGCTGGAAGTCCTGCGTGGTGCCGAACGGCGTCAGCGCCTGGCCGGCGATCGTGCCGCCGCCGGCGGTGTAGGCGGCGGTGAAGCCCGCGACGACCTCCTGGCCGGCCGCGTAGTCCGGGGCCATCACGTAGACCGGGCCGATGCCCTCCGCGGCCAGGTGCTCGCCCATGGCGGCGGCGATCTGGGCGTTGGTGAACGACGAGCGCCAGACGTAGGGGCTGGCGGCGTCCTTGGTGATCGCCTCCGCGCCGGCGTTGGCGACGATGAGCGGGATCTGCGCCTCGGTCACCTGCTCGGCGACGCCGAGAGCGGTGGCGGAGTTGACGATGCCGACCAGCGCGTCGACGTCGCCCTCGGTGAGCAGCCGCTGCACGGCGGGGACGCCGGTGTCGGGGCCCTCGCCCTCGTCGGCGGTCACCGTCTCGACGGTGAAGCCGCCCATCTCGCCGCCGTTCTGCTCCAGCCACAGGTCCCAGCCCTGCTGCATGTCCTCGCCCAGCGGGGTGTAGACGCCGGCCTGCGGGATGACCAGGCCGACGCGGACCGGGCCGCCCCCCTCCCCGCCGCCTCCGCCGTCCCCGCCCTCGTCCCCGCCGAGGCTGCCGCCGCCGCACGCGGTCATGGCCAGGGTGAGGACGCCGGCGCCGAGGCCGCCGAGCAGTCGCCGTCCGGTCAGGTGATGCAGCACGGGCACACTCCGGGGGTCGCGACGTGCTACACCCGCACGCCTGATGACACAGAACCTTGTAGTGTCCGGTCTGACTGTGTCAAGGGTCACAGTCCGGTTCCGGCCGAGATGGTGTCGTTCCGTGACCTGGGCGTCGTCCCGGGCGTGGAGCGTGGACCGGTCGACACGGGGTGTCACGATGAGGAGCGTGGAGGTCGTCGAGGGACCGTTCGTCACCCGCCGGCAGGAGCTGGGGGCCGCCAGCGCGCGCAGCCTGCTGCTCACCGTGCTCGGCGAGTTCGTGCTGCCCAGCGCCCGCCCGGTCTGGACGGCGAGCCTCATCGACCTGCTCGCCGACCTCGACGTCGCCGAGAAGGCCGCGCGGCAGGCGATCATGCGCACCGCCGACAGCGGGTGGATCGAGGCCAGCCGGATCGGCCGGGAGACCCGCTGGTCGCTGACCGCGGCGGGCACCCGGCTGCTGCGGGAGGGCACCGACCGCATCTACGGCTTCGCCGCCGACGACCGCCGGTGGGACGGCCGCTGGCTGGTGCTGTCGGTCGGCGTCCCGGAGAACAACCGTGCCCTGCGGCAGCGGCTGCGCACCCAGCTGGGCTGGGCCGGCCTCGGGTCGCTGGACGCCGGGACGTGGGTCACCCCGCGCGTCGACCGCGAGCAGGAGGCCCGTCGGGTGCTCGACGAGCTGGGCCTGGCGGCCGGCAGCTGGTCGTTCGTCGCGACCTCCGGGGTGATCGGGGACGAGCGTTCCCTGGCCCGCACCGCCTGGGACCTCGACGCCATCGAGCGCGGCTACGAGGACTTCCTCGAGCTGGTCAGCCGGCGCCGCCCCCGCACCGACCGCCAGGCGCTGGTCGCGCAGGTCCGGCTCGTGCAGGAGTGGCGGCGCTTCCCGCTGCTCGACCCCGGGCTTCCCCGCGAGCTGCTCCCGCCGCGCTGGAGCGGCGCGCGGGCGGCGGAGGTCTTCCGCGAGCGGCACGCCTCGTGGGCGCCGCGGGCGCAGCAGGCCTGGGCCGAGCTCAGCCGCGACCGCTGACCCGTCTCAGGCCGGCACCGGGTGCCGCTCGAGCCAGGCCCGCCCGGCGTCGGTGAGCACCCGCATGTCCCGCTCGGCCAGCAGCAGCGGGGGGTCCTGGCGGTACAGCCCGGCCACCAGGTGGCTGTCGGGCGCCAGCTGGCGGGCGATCTGGTGCGCCTCCAGCTTGTGCATCCGGCCGCCGGGCGCGTCGGCGAACCGGCGCAGCAGCGCTGCCTGGGCCTGCTCCGGGTCGGTGCGCTCCCGTGGAGGCGCGGCGGCGGCCGGCTCCTCGTCCAGCAGGGCGGTGATCGCCCGGGAGAAGGTCTGCACGAGGTCGCGGATGCGGTCGTCGCGGGAGGGCGCCACCGCCTCGCCGCCGGAGCCCTGCCACGTGCGCTGCGGGTGCCGGCGCAGGTACTCCTGCTCCAGTTCGAGCATGCGCTCGGTGTGCGTACGGAACTGCTCGGCGGTGCCGTGCAGGAAGACCCAGTGCCGCATCGCATGGGCGTGCACGCCCTGGCGCTCCAGCTCCTCGTCGGACAGCTCGCGCGCCGGGATGCCCTGTCGGTCGGTCATCGCCGCTCCCCTCGGTCGGTCGCTCGGTCATTGTGACTGGCCGTGGCCAGCCGCAGGATGCCGCCGGCCAGCTCGGCCGGGCGGGTGAACATCGACTCGTGGCTGCCGGGCACCTCGGTGACCGCCGCGCCGCAGCGCTCGGGGAAGCGCGGCGTCCACGCGTGCTCGCCGGGCGGCAGGGCGATGTCGTCGACGGACAGCAGGTAGTCGATCGGGACGCCGAGGTCCCGGTACGCGTTGCCGCCGACCGCCGGGTCGGTGAACGTCAGGAAGGGCTGCGGGCGCAGCACCGCGTGCACCACTGCTGCGGTCTCCGGGTCGGCGTCCTGCATGAAGCCAGCCTGGAAGACATCGAGGGGGAGAGTGAGCGTGTTGTCGCCCGACGCCGCGGCCAGCTGCCGGAACAGCTCCGCGAACTGGGGCGGCAGCTCGTCGATCAGACCCCGCCCCTCCTCGGGGACGAAGGCGCTCCAGAACACGATCCGCTTGAGCCGGCCGGCCAGCCGCGGGGCGGCGCCGGCGACGACGTAGCCGCCCCAGCTGTGGCCGACCAGGGTCACCTCGTCCAGCCCCGACCGCTCGACCGCCGCCACGAGGGCGTCGACGCAGTCGGTGAGCGTGACGCCGCCGGGGTCGTCGTCGATGCCCAGGCCGGGGCTGGTGGGCGCGGTGACCCGGTGTCCCTCGGCGCGCAGCCGGGCGGCGACCGGCTGCCACGACCATCCGCCGTGCCACGCGCCGTGCTGGAGCACGAAGTTCTCCGCCATGGGCCCGTTCCTCCTCGTCGAGGCGGGGTGCGGGCTTCCGGGGATCCGGGCCCGGGCCAATCTGTGCCACCCTGGCCGCGCCCGTCAAGGACGTGGCCACCGGTGCGGTGGCCGGGGAGGGTGCAGATGCGCATCGCGGTGGTGGGCGGCGGTCCGGGCGGCCTGTTCCTCGCCGCCCTGCTGCGCGGCGCCGACCCCTCCCGGGAGGTCACCGTCCTCGAGCGCAACCGCGCCGAGGACACCTTCGGCTTCGGGGTGGTCTTCTCCGACGCCACCCTGGCCGGCATCCACGAGGCCGACCCCGTGCTGCGGACCGCGCTGACCGAGCACGGCGTGCACTGGGACCCGATCGAGGTCCGCGTGCACGGCGAGCGGCTGCGCTGCGGCGGCAACGGCATGGCCGCGGTGGAGCGGCGCACGCTGCTGCGGCTGCTCCAGCAGGGGGCGGTCCGGGCCGGCGTCGACGTCCGGTTCTCCACCGAGGCGGACCCCGCCGAGGTGCTGGCCGCCGGCTACGACCTCGTGGTCGCCGCGGACGGCGCCAACTCGCGGGTGCGCGCCCGGTTCGCCGACCTGGTGGGCGCCTCGGTGGAGACGGCGACGGCGAAGTTCGTCTGGCTGGGGACGACGTACCCCTTCGAGGGGCTCACCTTCGTGCACGAGCGCGGCCCGCACGGGGTGTTCGCCGTCCACGGGTACCCGATCGGCACCGGGGTCTCCACGTTCATCGTGGAGACCGACGAGGCGTCGTGGCGGGCCGCGGGCCTGGACGCGTTCGACGTCACCCAGCCGCCCGGGCCCAGCGACGAGCGCACCCGCGCCTACCTGGAGGAGCTCTTCGCCGGGCAGCTGGACGGGGCGCAGCTGCTGGTCAACAACTCGCGGTGGGCCAACTTCCGCACGCTGCGCACCCGCCGGTGGACCGCCCGGGCCGGCCGCACGGCCGTCGCCCTGCTCGGCGACGCCGCGCACACCGCGCACTTCTCGGTCGGGTCCGGCACGAAGATGGCCATGGAGGACGCCGTGGCGCTGGCCGCCGCGCTCGACGAGCACGGGGACGACGTCGACGCGGCGCTGGCGGCCTACGAGGCGGCCCGCCAGCCGCAGGTGGCCAGGATCCAGGACGCCGCCCGGCCCAGCCTCTCCTGGTGGGAGCACTTCGGCCGCTCCCACGACGCCCTGCCGGCGTGGCAGTTCGCCTACCACTTCTTCACCCGCAGCCTGACCGACGCCCGGCTGCGCCGCCGCGACGACGCCTTCGTGGCGCAGGTGCACGAGCGGTGGCGGGCCGAGCACGGTGCCGAGCCCCTGGCCAGCCCGCTCGACGTGGCCGGCCGGCGGCTGCACGGGCGGGTGGTCGCGGTGGCCGACGGCGCGGTGCGGCTCCCCGGCGCGGCCCTCCCGCTGGCGCCCGGGCCGGCCGGCG
>NZ_JALPKP010000085.1:0-14181 GCF_051383635.1 Geodermatophilus sp. CPCC 205506
CCGGCTCGACCTGGCCTGACCCATCACCGAGTCAGGCACTTACACAGGCCAGCTGACACACCCCAAGCTGCCGCACGCCCTGGCCAGCGCCGGCCGGCGGCACCCTGACCATCGCGATCACCGACGCCGGTGGGGCGCTGCGGGCCACCACCACCCGCCGCGAGCTCGAGCGGATCGCCCGCCGCGGCTGCCCCACCCACGGCCACACCGGCTGCCGCTGTCCGGTGCTGGACCGGCCGCCACCGGTGGACCGCTACACCCCGTCGGACGCGCAACGCCGCTGGATCGAGACCCGGGACCGCACCTGCCGCCGCCACCCCGGCTGTGCCAACGCCGCCGGCTGGGCCGACCTGGACCACGTGATCCCGCACGCCCGCGGCGGGGCGACGTCGTGCGCGAACCTGAGCTGCCTGTGCCGCCGCCACCACCGGCTCAAGACCCACGCGCCGGGCTGGAGCTACGCGATCACCCCCGACGGGGTGCTGTCGGTGACCACCCCCAGCGGGGTCACCCGCACCACCCGACCACCCGGCCATCGACCGGAACCGAATCTGTCCCTCACCGGCAGCCGGGTCCTGGCCGCAGCACCACCCGAGCCACCGCCGGCACCCGACCCCGCCGACGACCCACCACCCTTCTGACGCCGCGGGTCGTCCGGAAACGGCAGTACGTCCGAGCGCGCAGGTAGAGGCCGGGGGAGGCGGGGTAGGGGCCGGGCATGACGGTGATCGGGTTCCACAACTCGCACGAGCAGGTGCACCCCGGCGAACTCCTGCGGGCCGTGCAGCACGCCGAGCAGGTGGGCTTCACGGCCGCCATGTGCTCCGACCACCTCACGCCGTGGAACCCGCGGCAGGGCCACTCCGGCTTCGCGTGGTCCTGGCTCGGCGCGGCGCTCGCCACGACGGGCCTGCCGTTCGGCGCGGTCAACGCCCCCGGCCAGCGCTACCACCCGGTGATCGTCGCCCAGGCGATCGCCACCCTCGGCGCCATGTTCCCCGGCCGGTTCTGGGTCGCCCTGGGCAGCGGCGAGGCGATGAACGAGCACGTCACCGGAGACAAGTGGCCGCGCAAGGAGCAGCGTGACGCCCGGCTGCGGGAGTGCGTCGACGTCATCCGGGCGCTGCTGGCGGGGGAGGAGGTCAGCCACGACGGGCTGGTCACCGTCGACCGCGCCCGCGTCTACACCCTGCCGGAGCAGCAGCCCGCCCTCATCGCCCCGGCGGTGAGCGTGGCCACCGCGCGCAGGGGCGCGGACTGGGCCGACGGCCTGGTCACGATCAACCAGCCGCACGACAAGCTGCGCGAGATGATCGCCGCCTACCGGGACGCCGGCGGCCAGGGCAAGCTCGTCCTCCAGGTCCACGTCAGCTGGGACCCCGACCCGGACCGCGCGCTGGCGCAGGCCCACGACCAGTGGCGCAGCAACGTCTTCCCCCCACCGCTGTGCTGGGACCTCGACAGCCCTGCGGCCTTCGAGCAGGCCAGCGCGCACGTGACCCCCGAGGCCGTCACCGGCGCCGTCCGCGTCTCCGCCGACCTCGGCCAGCACGCCGCCTGGATCGCCGAGTACGTCGAGCTCGGCTTCGACGACGTCTACCTGCACCAGGTCGGTGGCGACCAGATCGCCTTCCTCGACGCCTTCGGCGAGAAGGTCCTGCCGCGGCTCGACGTCACCACGCCCGGTCCGGCCGTGGCCGTCGACCCGCCGGGTCCCGCCGGGCCGCGCCGCCCGGCGCAGGAACCGCAGCCCGCCGGCATCGCCTGACCGGGCGGGGACGCCGCCGCATCCACCGGGGACGGGTGCGGCGAAGAAGAGATCGACACGGGAGACGGGGGGCGGCATGGACGAGGTGGACGACGTGGTCCGGCGGGTCAACGCTGGCGAGCCGATGTCGGCGCCGGACCTGCGCCGGGCGGCCGAGCTGCTCAACCGCCACACGGGGTGCGGCCGGCCGGATCTCGCCGCGGCCCGCGTGCGCGTGGCCGTCCTGCTGGAGCGGCTCGGCGAGTGAGCGCGCCCCGCCCAGGTCGCGACGGCGTGGACGTCGCCGTGCGCATGGTCACCGCGGACGACGCCCCCGCGCTGGCGCGCCTGCTGGCCGCCAACCGCGAGCACCTCGCCCCGTGGGATCCCGAGCGCCCTGCCGACTACGCCACCGAGGAGTACCAGCGCGCCGAGGCCGTCACGGCCCTCGACCGGTACCGGGAGGGCGCCGTCCTGCCCGGGGTGGTCCTGCTCGACGGGGAACCGGTCGGCCGCGTCACGGTGAACAACATCGTCCGTGGGCCGTTCCTCTCCGGCGTCCTCGGCTACTGGGTGGCCCGGCACGTCACCGGCCGCGGCGTGGCGAGCGCGGCTGTGGCGGCGATGGTGCGGCACGCGTTCGGCGAGGGCGGGCTGCACCGCCTCGAGGCCGGCACCCTCGTGCACAACCACGCCTCGCAGGCCGTGCTCCGGCACAACGGCTTCCAGCGGATCGGCCTCGCACCGCGCTACCTGCGCATCGCCGGGCGCTGGCAGGACCACGTCCTCTTCCAACTGGTGAACGACGCGGAGGTCGCACCGGCGGGCGATCTGCGGTAGGGACGGGGCACCCCAGGGAGAGGACCCCGCCATGCGCATCACCGACACGAGCGACCTCTGGTGGAAGACCGCCGTCGTCTACTGCCTGGACGTCGAGACCTACCTGGACTGGAACGGCGACGGCTGCGGCGACTTCGAGGGCCTGGCGCAGCGCATCGACCACCTCGCCGACCTCGGCGTCACGTGTGTGTGGCTCATGCCCTTCTACCCGACCGCCGAGCGCGACGACGGGTACGACATCACCGACTTCTACGGCGTCGACCCCCGGCTGGGCACCCACGGCGACCTGGTGGAGGTCATCCGGACGGCGCGCGACCGCGGCATGCGGGTGATCGCCGACCTGGTCGTCAACCACACCTCGATCCAGCACCCGTGGTTCCAGCGGGCCCGGCAGAGCCGGGACGACCCGTTCCACGACTTCTACGTCTGGCGGGACGACGAGCCGCCGGACACCTCCGACCAGGTGGTCTTCCCCGACCAGGAGGACAGCACCTGGACCTACAACGAGGCGACGGAGGAGTGGTACCAGCACCGCTTCTACAAGGAGCAGCCCGACCTGAACGTCAGCGAGCCGCGGGTCCGCGACGAGGTCGCCAAGATCATGGGCTTCTGGCTGCAGCTCGGGCTGTCGGGGTTCCGCGTCGACGCCGTCCCCTTCTTCCTCGAGGTGGAGCCGGACGACGCCGACGCCCTCCCCGACCCGCACCAGTACCTGCGCGCCCTGCGGCAGTTGCTGGGCCGGCGCACCGGTGACGGCATCCTGCTCGGCGAGGTGAACCTGCCGCACGAGCAGCAGCTGGAGTTCTTCGGCGGACCGGACGGCGACGAGCTGACGATGCTGTTCGACTTCATCGGCATGCAGGCTCTCTACCTGTCCCTCGCGCGGGCCGACGCCGAGCCGCTGCGCACCGCCCTCACCGAGCGCCCCGCCGTCTCACCGGACAGCCAGTGGGCCACCTTCGTCCGCAACCACGACGAGCTCACCCTCGACAAGCTGTCGGAGGACGAGCGCAAGGAGGTGTTCGCCGCCTTCGGCCCCGAGGAACGGATGCAGGTCTACGGCCGGGGGCTGCGCCGCCGGCTGCCGCCGATGCTGGACGGCGACCCGCGGCGGGTGCGGATGGTCTACAGCCTGCTGTTCTCCCTGCCGGGGACGCCGGTGCTCTTCTACGGCGAGGAGATCGGCATGGGCGAGGACCTCGACGCCGAGGGCCGGCTCGCCGTCCGGACGCCGATGCAGTGGACCGCCGAGGCCAACGGCGGCTTCTCCACCGCCGACCCCGACCGGCTGCCCGGCCCGGTGGTCGACGGCGGGTTCGCCCCGGAGTTCGTCAACGTCGCCGCCCAGCGGCACGACCCGGACTCGCTGCTGTCGTTCATGAAGCTGCTGATCCGCCGCTACCGGGAGTCCCCGGAGCTGGGCTGGGGGACGTACACGGTCCTCGACCAGCCGCACGCCGAGGTCCTGGCCCACCTCTGCAGCTGGGACGACGGCGCCCTGGTCGCCGTCCACAACCTCGGACCCGAGCCGCGGCAGGTGCCGGTCACCCTGGACGACTGCGGAGCCGAGCACCTGCTCGTGGACCTGCTGCAGGCCGGCCAGGAGGCCGTGGGGGAGGACGGCGGGGTGGAGCTGGCCCTCGAGGGCTACGGGCACCGCTGGCTGCGGGTGGTGGCCCCGGGCAGCCGCAGGCTGGTCTGATCGAGCAGCCCCCGGGCGGAGCACTCCTCCACCCGGACCTCGGCCGCGCCGACGACGGCCAGCGCGGCCACCAGGCCGGGGGGCGGGTCCAGCGGGTGCAGCGCCAGCCCCGCGTCGTCGTGGCCGGCCCAGCGCAGCACCCGCGGCGGCGCCCAGGGCGGTGAGACGACCAGCTGGTCCAGCGGCGTCGCCAGGCCCTCGCCGGTCGCCTTGACCAGGGCCTCCTTCCGGGTCCAGTAGGTGGTGAACGCCTCCGGGCGGGCCCGCAGCGGCTGGCGGGCCAGCTCCGCCTGCTCCTCCGGGGCGAGCGCCTGCCCGGCGATGCAGGTCAGCTCGTCCTCGTCGTAGAGCCCGACCTCCTCGACGTCGATCCCGACGAGGCCGTCCCGGCACACCGCGACGGCGACGCAGCCCGAGGAGTGGGAGACCGAGAAGTGCAGCTCCGGCGCCTCCGGCAGCCAGGGCCGGCCGTGCTGCCCGCCGCACCGTGCGCAGGTGCGGTCGATCCACAGCGCCGTGGGCGCGGCGGCGGCGTGCGCGCCCAGGACGAGGCGGACCACCGCGGTGGCCACCGTCGACCGGCGGCGGTCCGCGGCGCGCCGCAGCCTCGACCGCCGCAACCGGTCAGCGGGCGTCAGCAGGTCGTCGTGCTCCGGGCGGGCTTCCTCGGCCCGGGCCCACCACACCTGGGCGACGCCGGGCGCCAGCGGCGGGACCATCGCGTCCACGGGTCGGCACCGGTCATCCGTAACGGCGGAGCTCGGAGAAGAACCCGTCGACGGTTCGCAGGGAACCGCTGCGCAGGACCTCGTCGTAGACGAACTTGCCGACGGCGAGGTCGAGCACGCCGAGACCGAACGGCGAGAAGACGACCGTCCGGTCGGCCGGCACCGGCACCCGGCCGTCCATCACGTCGGCGAGGGTGCCGGCGAGGAAGTCCCGGTTGCCGGTGAGCTGTTCGGCCAGGTGCGGGGAGGTCTCGGCCTTGAGGCAGTGTTCCACGTCGTCGACGACGTTGGTGGCCGTCAGCAGCACCTCCGGCGCCAGGTCGCGCAGCGAGACGTGCAGGACGACCGGGGCGTGGTCGAACCAGGACACGTCGGTGACGTGCGGGCGGGCCGCGACCGTCGCGAACACCACCAGGTCGCTGCCGCGGACCAGCTGCTCGGGGTCGTCGTACACGGTGACCCGGCCGGGCGTGCCGGCGCGGTCGAGGTAGCCGCGGAAGCCGGCCGCGCTCTCGGGCGAGGTGTCGTACACGCCGATCTCGTCGAAGGACCAGCCGGTGCCGGCGAGGAACGTGTGCACGAAGCGGGCGATCAGCCCGACCCCGAAGAACCCGATCCGGGCCGGCCGGACACGCCCCCGGCTGAGCCAGTCCGCCGCCGACGCCGCCGAGGCGGCGGTGCGCGTGGCGCTGATGACCGAGGCCTCCAGGCACGCGAACGGATATCCGGTGTCGTGGTCGTTGAGCACCAGGACGGCGGAGGCGCGGGGGATCCCGGCCGACACGTTCTCCGGGAAGCTGGAGATCCACTTGATCCCGTCGACGCGGATCTCCCCGCCGATCGAGGCGGGCAGCGCGATGATCCGGGCGCTCGGGCGGTCGGGGAACCGCAGGAAGTACGAGGGCGGGTTCACCGAGGCCCCGGCGGCGTGCAGCCGGTAGGTGGCCTCCACCAGCTCCACCAGCTCCTTCTCGCGGCCCTCCAGCGCGGAGCTGACCTGCGCTCCGGGCACGACGGCGAACGCCGGCACGGTGGCGTGCGGGACGGTGGTCATCGGGGTGCTCCCTCCTCCGTCGGGGACCAGCCGAGCAGGCGCACCGGGTCGGCCAGCGCGACGACCACCTCGCGGGGGCCCTCGAAGGGCTCGCGGCTGTGCGCCGTCCGGACGTTGTCGACCAGCAGCAGGTCACCGGCCTGCCACGGCTCGCGGACGGTGGCGGACTCGTACACCGCGTTGATCTCCGCGACGACGTCCTCGCCGATGGGCTCCCCGTCGCCGTAGCGGGTGGTGAACGGCAGCCCGTCCTCGCCGTAGACGTCGACGAGGTACTCGCGCACCTCGGGGGCGAGGGTCCACTCGTTGAGGAACGCGATCTGGTTGAACCAGCACCGCACGCCGGTCACCGGGTGGCGGACGACGCCTCGCCGCCGCTGCCGGGTGCGCAGCGAGCCGTCCGGCTGCCAGTCGGTCTCGATGGCGTGCGCGCGGCAGTAGGCCTCCACCGCCTCGCGCTCGTCGGTGCCGAAGGCCTCGGCCAGCGAGGCGCCGATCTCGTCGTTGTAGCTGCGGACCAGCAGCCAGCCCTCCCGCTCGACGCGCTCGACCAGCCCGGCCGGCAGCGCGGCCAGCACCGTGGGGGCGTCCGCCAGCGCGGTCGCACCCCCGGTCGTGGGCGCGGTCAGGCAGGTGAACGCCAGCAGGCCGGGGACCTCGAGGGCGTAGCTGAGCTCGTGGTGCATGCACATGGGCTGGTTGGCCGGCCACGGCGTCGAGGAGTAGAGGCCGCCGGTGAGCGGCTGCCGGGGCGCGAAGGCCTCCAGCTCCACCTGCACGCGGTCGGTCAGCCGCGCCAGCACGGCGGCGGTGCCGTCGGCGTCGCGCAGGCCGAGGCCGCGAACGAGGACGGCGCCGCGCTCGACGACGACCGCGCGCAGCGCCTCGCGGTGCGCGGACGCCCAGCCCGAGGCGTTCCCGCCGGCCTCGGCCCGCAGCACCGCGACCGCCCCCTCGCGCAGGTCCAGGTCGAGCAGGGACAGGGTCGACATGGCGGTTCCTCCGGGTCGGGCTCAGGGGGTGGGCAGCAGCTCGGCGAGCTCGGCCAGGACCGGCACGCGGACGACGTCCTTCAGCGTCACGGCGCGGTCCAGCGCGATCGCCAGCTTCACCGCCGACAGGGACGTGCCGCCGAGGTCGAAGAAGGAGTCGTGCCGGCCGATCCGGTCGATCGGCACGCCGAGCACCTGGGCCCAGGCCGCGGCCAGCCGCTGCTCGGCCGGGGTGCGCGGAGCCGCGGGCCCGGCCGGTTCGGCCAGCTCCGCCAGCTCCCCGGCCAGCGCGGTCAGCGCCTTGCGGTCGGTCTTGCCGTTCGGGGTCAGCGGCAGGCTCGTCCGCCAGTGCAGGACCGACGGCACCATGTACGCCGGCAGGGACCGCGCCAGGTGCTCGCCGAGCTGGTCGGCATCCAGCGGGCGGGGGCCCGTGCAGAACGCCACGAGCCGACGGGTCTGGCCGCCTCCGCCCGCGACGACCACGGCGCCGTCCCGGACCCCGGGCGCCCGCAGCAGCGCGTTCTCGATCTCGCCGATCTCGATGCGGAAGCCGGCGATCTTGACCTGGTTGTCCCGGCGGCCGAGGAACTCCAGCTTCCCGTCCGGGCGCCAGCGGCCGTGGTCCCCGCTGCGGTACAGCCACTGCCCCTCGCGCAGCGGGTCGGGCAGGAACGCCGCACGGGTGCGGTCGGGGTCGTTGACGTAGCCGCGGCCCACGCACACCCCGGCGAAGACGATCTCGCCCGGGGCGCCCAGCGGCACCGGGGAGAGGTGCTCGTCGACGATCCGCACCTGCACGTTGGCGATCGGGGGGCCCAGCGGTACGCGGTCGCCGTCGGGCGCCCGGTGCATGACCTCGTGGTTGGTGTCGTCGGAGGTCTCGGTGAGCCCGTAGGCGTTGACCAGGGCGATGCCGGGCGCGGTGGCGAACCAGCGCTGCGCCAGCTCCCGCTTGAGCGCCTCCCCGGTGACCGAGACGCAGCGCAGGTCGGGGAGCTCGCGCGGGTGCGCCTCCAGGTAGGCGAGCACGACCTCGAGGTAGGACGGCACGACCTGCAGCACCGAGACCCGACCCTCGACGACCGTGTCGACGAACCGCTCGACGTCGAGGACCACGTCCTGCGGCACCAGCAGGGTGCGGCCGCCGACGAGGAGCGCGGACACCAGCTGCCACAGCGAGATGTCGAAGCACTGCGGCGCGGTCTGGGCGACCACCTGCCCCTCGCCGATCCCGAGGTCGTCGATCTTGGCGAACAGGTGGTTGAGCATCCCGGCGTGCTCGCACATGGCGCCCTTGGGCTGCCCGGTGGAGCCGGAGGTGAAGTAGACGTAGGCCAGCTGGTCCGGTGCGACCGCGATCCCGAGGTCGGTGTCCGCGTGCCCCTCCGCGCAGGCCGCGTCGACCCGCACCGACCGCACGCCGGGCAGCGACGCCAGCGCCTCGTCGAGGGCGGCGGTGCTGCCGGCCTCGGTCAGCACCAGCTCGCACCCGGCGCGGGTGAGGGTGGTGGCGATGCGGTCGGCGGGGAAGTGCGGCTCGATCGGCAGGTAGGCGCCCCCGGCCTTGGCGACGGCGAGGACGGCGGCCATCCAGTCCAGGTCGCGTTCGGTCACGACCGCGACCACGCCCTCCCGGCGCAGGCCCCGGGCCAGCAGGGCCCGGCCCAGCTGGTTGGCCCGCGCGTTCAGCTCGCGGTAGGTCCACCGCCGGTCCCCGAGCACGGCGGCGACGGCGTCGGGAGCCGCGGCCGCCCGGGCCTCGACCAGCTCGTGCCAGCGCCGGTCGGGCAGCTCGCGGGCGGGGCCGGCCAGCTCGTCGAGCTGGACGTCGAGCTCCTCGGCCGACAGCAGGCTCTGCCGCCCGTGCTCGGCGTCCGGGTCGGCGGCCAGCAGCTCCAGTGCGGTGCGGTGGTACCCCGCGATCCGGGCCGCGCAGCCGGCGTCGAGCGCGTCGGTCCGGACCCGCAGCCGCAGACCGCCGTCCACCGCCACCTGCAGCACGGCGTCGTCGACGGCACCCGCACCGGTCGGGTCGAAGACCGCCTCCGACGACGGCCCGGCGGTGCCGAGTTCCGCGAGCAGCGCGTCGACGGGGAAGTCCGCGTGCGCCAGCAGCTCCGACTCGGCCCGGTGCGCGTCGCGGACCAGCGCCCGCCAGCTGCCGGGGCCGGCGGACAGCCGGCAGGGCAGGGTCCGGCCGCCCGCGACGTACCGGGTGACGACGTCGGCCTCGCCGGACAGCGCGGCGAGCACCTTCGCGTGCACCGCCAGCAGCACCGTGCGCACCGGGACGCCCAGTTCGCCGGCCCGCCGGGCGACCGCCGCCTGCAGGTCGCCGGGCAGCGTCGCCCGGATCTCGGCGGAGCCCGGTACCGGAGCCGCCGTCCACCGGGGGAGCGCCGTCGAGCCGCCCTCGAGGAGCACGTCCCGCCAGTACGCGCGGCCGGTCTCCGTCGACAGCGTCATCGGTGCCTGCCCCTCTGCGTCGGGACGGCGGACGGCGATCGGCGGGGAGCCCGGTGGCGGTGCCGCGGGACCTGGACCGGGACCTGGACCGGGATCGGGGCCTCGCCGTCGCGCGGGGTGGGGAGCGCGGGCGTCGGGGCCGCCGCGAGCGCCGGGCGAGCGGTCTCCGGTCCCAGCTCCACGGCCGGGTTCCCGCCCCAGCGCGCCTCCGGCGGGACCTCCTCGCCCTTCATCAGGAAGGAGTCGGCCACGAGCTCCGCGCCGTCGCCGACCGTGGCGCCGTAGTGGACCCACGCGGAGATCCCGACCGTGACGCCGGCGCCGACGGTGATGCGGCCGGACTTGAAGGCGCCGTCCTCCTGCGAGTGGCACTGCAGCCACGCCCCACCGTTGAGCGTGGCGTCGTCCCCGATGGTGACCAGCGTGCGCTCCGGGATGTCGCAGCCGTCGTCGTACACCCGCCGGCCGATCCGGACGCCGAGCAGGCGCCACATCGGGCCCTTCAGCGGCGTGCCGTTGAGGATCTTGGGGCTCATCAGCAGCTTCCAGTAGCGCTCGTGCCACCAGAAGTACGGGTCGTAGATCGAGCAGAACTGCGGGGTCAGCGGGCGGAACCGCAGGTTGACCCACTCGACGATGGTGCCGAAGGAGAGGTTGAACGCGACCGTCGCCAGCGATGCGCCCGCGACCGCCGTGGTGGCGAAGTCGTGGTGGAGCTCGGTGGCGGACAGCCCGATGAGCGTGATGCCGGTGAACTGCAGCCACCCGACCAGCAGGAACACGCCGATGGTGCGCAGGTTGTACCGGTTCTTGGCGGCCAGGTGGCGGCTCAGGTCGTTCGTGATCGGGTCGAACTCCGCGTCCCGGTCGACCGTCCGTGGGATCTCGAAGGCGGGGGAGCCCAGCAGCCCGACGTCCTGCCGGACCGGTCCCTCGATCGGGATGAGGACCTTCGTGGCCAGCATGACGTTGTCGCCGGTCCGCGCCCGTGAGGGGTAGACGATCCCGTTGCCGAGGAAGCTGCGGGCCCCGATCGTCGCGCGGGAGACGCGGAACGACGTGCTGGAGTAGTCGGCGTTCATGACCGACAGCCCGTCGGCGACCATCGTCCCGCTGCCCACGGACACCAGGTACGGGGTCTCGTGCCGGACGCCGGTGCCGAAGTTGGAGCCGGTCTGCACGACCCGGCCGAGGTCGTAACCCAGGCCCCGCAGGTAGTGGACGATGTAGGAGCTGTCCCCGAAGAGGGTCCCGAACACCTTGACGTTGGTCAGCCGGGCGATCGTCCGGTGGATCGAGTAGTGGAAGCCGTACAGGGGGTAGACCTTGTCCGGCCGCATGACAACGTGCAGCAGGCGGGGCACCGTGACCACGAAGAGCAGGGCGAACACGATCCCGCCGAAGAACAGCGCGGTGGAGACCTCCAGCGTGGTGACGTAGAACGACACCTCCGCGAAGGCGTGCGGACCCGCCTCCAGCAGGGCCGCGATGTCGGGGAAGACGACGGTGAGCAGCGCCACGGCACCCAGGCTCAGCGGCAGGGTGACGAGGACGACGTTCAGCAGCGACACGACGGAGTACACGATCCGGCGCAGGGCGCCGCACCGGGCCGGCTCCACCAGCCGGTAGTCCACGTCGGTCCGCTGCGCCGGGGACCCGTGCCACCGCTCGCCGTCGGGCACCGCCTGCCCGCGGTGCAGGGAGGAGCGGTGGCCGAGCTGGGCGCCGTCGCCCACGCCGGTGTCGATGTCGAGCACCGCGGCGTCGCCGATGACGGCGCCGGCCCCGATGGTGACCGTGCCGGTCTCGATGACGCCGGCCTGGGCCCGGTAGCAGGTGAAGACCACGTCCCGGCGGATCACCGTGCCGGCGCCGACGGTCAGCAGGTCGGGGGCGGCGGGGATCTGCTTGCTCATGATCACGACGCCGGGCCCGATCCGTGCGCCGAGCGCCCGCAGGTAGAGGGCGTGCAGCGGGGAGCCGACGAAGAACAGGACCAGCGGGTTGGCCCGCACCAGCGTCTTGACCGTCCAGAAGCGGACGTAGGCCAGGCTCCAGATGCGGATCTGCTGGGGCCTGGTGCGGCCGACGAGCACCCACTTGGCGAGGATCGGCAGGAGGCACATGCCGAGGAAGGTGCCGCCGGCGACCACGACCGACCGCAGGTAGTCGTCGAGCAGGCCCCCGCCCTCGGAGATCCAGTCGAAGCCCACCATGACCACGTACGAGGTCAGGAACGTGTACCCGAGGAAGACCAGGACCTGCAGCGCCCCGCAGAGCAGGTACTCCGTCGTGGTCGCCCGGCGCGCGACCGGCGCCGCGGAGGGGAGCGGCGCCGCTGCGGCCGGGACCTCCGCCGGGGTCGTCGGGACGAGCGCGCCGGCCAGCTCGCGGATGGTGGGGTGCTGGTAGACGTCCTTGATCGAGACCGACGGCAGATCGGCCCGCTTGCGGACCCGCGCGCAGAACTGGGCCATCACCAGCGAGTCGGCGCCGAGGTCGTCGAAGAAGTGGCTGTCGGCGGTCACCGGTCCGCCGACGACCTCGGCCAGCACGTCGGCGAGGGCCTGCTGGGTGGGCGACGGCGCGGGGGCCAGCGCCGCGGCGAGCAGCGCGACGGTGGGGTGCTGGTAGACGTCCTTGATCGAGACCGGGGGCAGCTCGGGGTCCTTGCGGACCCGCGCGCAGAACCGGGCCATCACCAGCGAGTCGGCGCCCAGGTCGTCGAAGAACTGGCTGTCGGGGGGCACCGGCGCGCCCTCCAGCACCCCGGACAGCACCCCGGCCAGCCGGTCGGCGAGCGACCGGTCGGCGGCCACCGGCCCGGCGGGCTCCGGGACGGCGGGCGCGGCAGCCGGGGCCAGCGCCGCGGCGAGCCGCCCGACGGTCGGGTACTGGTAGACGTCCTTGATCGAGACCGACGGCAGATCGGCCCGCTTGCGCACGCGGGCGCAGAAGCGGGTCATCAGCATCGAGTCGGCACCGAGGTCGGCGAAGAAGTCGCCGTCCGGTGGCACGTGCTCGACCTCCAGCACCTCGGCCAGCACCTCGGCCAGCCGGTCGGCGAGCGGCGACGCCGCCGCCGCGGGACGTGCCCCCTGCGCGGGGACGGACTCCGTCAGGTCGGTGGGCTCGACCGTTCTCCCCAGCACGTGGACTCCTCGGGCGCGGCGCAGGTCAGGGGATGAGGGAGCCGTTGACGGCACCGTGCGCCCGGTCGTCCTCGGGGGGCCGCGGCTGGGGGACGGCGCGAGCCGGCACGGCGCCGCCGCCGTCGGCCAGCACGTCCTCGCCGTAGAGGTCCCGCAGCCAGTTGGTCTGGTAGATCGTGTCGAGGTACCGCTCGCCGAGGTCGGGCCCGATGGCGACCGCGGTGAGGTGCTCCCCGCTGTGCTCCGACAGCCAGCGCAGCGCGCCGCTGACCACCGTCCCGGTCGAGCCGCCGAACAGGAATCCGCGCCGGGCGAGGCGGTGGCAGGCCCGGATGGCGTCGGCCTCCTCGACCCACACCACGTCGTCGACGTAGGAGCGGTCGAGCAGTGGCGGGTGGACGCTCATGCCCAGGCCCGGGATCATCCGCCGGGCGGGCGGAGCGCCGAAGGAGACCGATCCCACGGCGTCCACCGCGACCACGCGGACGGGCCGGCGCCACTCGGCGAAGAACCGCGCGCAGCCCATCAGGGTGCCGGTCGTGCCGGCCCCCACGAAGAGGACGTCGAGCATCGGGAACTGCCGCGTGATGGCCGGTGCGGTCGTGCGGAAGTGCGCCTGCCAGTTGCCGTCGTTCGTGTACTGGTTCAGCCACACGTACCGGGAGTCCGAGTCGCACAGGGCGCGGACGTAGTCCAGCCGGGCCCCGAGGAAGCCGCCGACCGGGTGCGGCTCGGTGATCACGTGCACCTCGCTGCCCAGCGCCTCCATCAGCAGCCGGGTCGGCAGGTTGCACCGCTGGTCGGTGACGCACAGGAACCGGTAGCCCTTGCTGGCCGCGATCATGCTCAGCGCCACGCCCAGGTTCCCGGACGAGGACTCGACGAGGATCGAGTCGGGGCACAGCAGGCCGTTCCGCTCGGCGGCCTCGACCATCTCGGTCGCGGCCTTGACCTTGATCGACCCGGCGAAGTTGAAGCCCTCGCACTTCAGGAACAGCGACTGGTCGAAGATCGGCTGGAGATCGACGTACAGATCGTCCTCGTTGAAGTCCTGCGGAACGGAGATCACGGTCACGACGGTCTCCTCGACTCGGAGGCGGGTACGTGGCGCCGTTCTCGATTCCCCCACGTACCGGAACGGCTCCGTTGCCGCTCGCCTCGCGCCGGTCCTGCCGGCGGGAGCAGCGTCCAATACGGGTGGGAATGGTCTCCATAGGACCTTCGGGCTAGTACCGCTGGTACCGGCCGTGTCGGCCGGGGCCGGTGGTCGACACGGCGACGTGTCGACACGTCCCGGGGCCCTCCCGGGCCGCGTCGGCAGCGCCGCATAGCGTGGGCCCGATGACCGAGGCCCCGCGCACCCCGAACCCGTCGACCGCCGAGCTGCCCGCCGTCCCCGCCGGGGCCACGGCGGCGCAGCCCGCGCCCGCCCAGCCCGCACCCGAGCAGCCCGCGCCCGCTCAGCCCGGGCCCGCACAGCCCGGGCCCGCGGCCACC
>NZ_JALPKP010000086.1:0-12530 GCF_051383635.1 Geodermatophilus sp. CPCC 205506
GTTGAAGTAGCCGGCCACGGCGATCGCCTCGGCGGCGGCCTCGAGGTCGGCGTCGTCGAAGACCACGACCGGGGCCTTGCCGCCGAGCTCGAGGTGCACCCGCTTGACGTCGTGCGCGGCCGCCCCGGCGACCGCCATCCCGGCCCGCACCGACCCGGTGATGGCGACGAGCTGGGGGATCGGGTGCGCGACGAGGGCGGCCCCGGTGTCGCGGTCGCCGCACACGACGTTGAGGACGCCGGGCGGCAGCACCTCGGCGGCCAGCTCGGCGAGCCTGAGGGTGGTGACGGGCGTGGTGTCGCTGGGCTTCAGGACGACGGTGTTCCCGGCCGCGAGCGCCGGGGCGATCTTCCAGACGGCCATCATCATCGGGTAGTTCCACGGCGTCACCTGGCCGACGACGCCGATCGGTTCCCGCCGGACGAAGCTGGTGTGCCCCCGCAGGTACTCCGCGGCGGCCTTGCCCTCCAGCGTGCGGGCCGCGCCGGCGAAGAACCGGATCTGGTCGACCATCGGCGGGATCTCCTCGCTCGCCGTCAGGCCGAGCGGCTTGCCGGTGTTCCGGCTCTCCAGCGCCACCAGCTCGTCGGCGTGCTCCTCGACGAGGTCGGCGAGCCGCAGGAGGGCGCGCTGCCGTTCGGCCGGGGTGCTGTCCCGCCAGCTCTCGAACGCCCGCGCGGCGACCCGGTAGGCGCGGTCGACGTCCTCGGCGGCGGACACCGGCGCGGTGGCGAACACCTCCCCGGTGGCCGGGTCGACCAGGTCGGACCGGCGGCCGTCGGTGGCGTCGACGTGCTCGCCGCCCACCAGGTTGCGCAGCTCCAGCTTGTCGCTCACGGCTCTTCTCCTGTCCGGCCCGCGCTGCCGTGCGGGCTGATCCGTCGTCCGCCCGGCCCTCTTCTCGGAGAACCGTAGCGGCGGGGTGTCACGACGACGGGATCCGTCGTCGTCCCGGTTCATGCTCCCGGCTGCCCGAGGGCGAGCAAGTGCCGCAGCGGCGCGCGGCCCGGCGGAACGGTGACGATGTGGCACTTGTTCCGGCGGGCCGGTGCTGGCTGGGTTGCGTGTGGCCCACAGCACACCGCTGTGGTGTCGCCTGTCGTCTCCGCGTCCGCCGGAGACCTCGAGGAAGGACACCGCATGTCCCTGGCCGCGCCGCGCTCCACCCCGACGCGAGACCTCCGCACCAAGGGCCTGTCGACGAACTCGGTCGGCCTGCTCGCCAGCGTCGTCCTCGGGGTGTCGAGCATCGCGCCGGTGTACGCGCTGACGGCGACCCTCGGGCCGACCGTCACCGAGGTCGGCCTGCAGATGCCGGCCGTCTTCCTCGCCGGGTTCCTGCCGATGCTGCTGGTCGCCTACGCCTACCGGGAGCTCAACCGGGTGGCGCCGGACTGCGGGACGTCCTTCACCTGGACCACCAAGGCGTTCAACCCCTACGTCGGCTGGCTGTGCGGCTGGGGCGCGCTGCTGGCCACGATCATCGTGCTGTCCAACCTCGCCGGCGTGGCCGTGTCCTTCTTCTACCTGCTGCTGGGTGAGCTCACCGGCTCGGAGTCGGTCGCGGCGCTCGGCGACGACCGCCTGGTCAACGTCCTCACCTGCGTCGCCTTCGTCGCCCTCGCCACCTGGATCACCTACCGGGGCGTCGAGGTGACCAAGCGGGTCCAGTACGTGCTCGTCGGGTTCCAGCTCGTCGTCCTGGCCGTCTTCGCCGTCACGGCCCTGGTCAAGGCCGGCTCCGCGCCGGGCAGCATCCCGTTCGAGGCGTCCTGGCTGGACCCGACCGCGATCACCTCGTTCAGCGCCTTCACCGCCGGCCTGTCGCTGTCGATCTTCATCTACTGGGGCTGGGACACCTGCCTGACGGTCAACGAGGAGACCGCGGGCAGCGCGCGGACGCCGGGCCGCGCCGCCCTCCTGACGATGGTCGTCATCATCGTCACCTACCTCGGCGTGGCCATCGCCGTGCAGATGTACGCGGGGGTCGGCGGGGAGGGGACCGGGCTCGGCAACCCCGAGACGGAGGACAACGTCTTCGCCGCGCTCGCCGGCCCGGTGATGGGCCCGGGGCTGGCCTTCCTGCTGTTCCTCGCCGTGGTGGCCAGCTCGGCGTCCTCGCTGCAGACGACGTTCCTGCCCCCGACCCGCACGCTGCTGGCGATGGCGACCTACGGCGCCGTGCCGAAGCGGCTGGCCGACGTCCACCCCCGGTACCTCACGCCGTCGACCGCGACGCTCGTGGCCGGGGTCGGCACCGCGGTCTTCTACGTCGGCATGACGCTGATCAGCGAGAACGTCCTCATCGACACGATCTACGCGCTGGGCCTGATGATCTGCTTCTACTACGGGCTGACCGGCTACGCCTGCGTCTGGTACTTCCGGCGGGAACTGCGCCGCAGCGCCCGCGACCTCGTCTTCAAGGGCGTGCTGCCGCTGGCGGGGGCGCTGATGCTGACCGCGGTGTTCGTGCAGACCGCGGTCGACACCCTCGACCCCGCCTACGGCAGCGGCTCCTCGGTCCTGGGGATCGGCAGCGTCTTCGTCATCGGGATCGGGCTGCTGCTCCTCGGCGCGGTGCTGATGGTCGCCTGGCGGGCGCGGCACCCGGAGTTCTTCCGCGGCGAGACGCTGCGGACCGACACCCCGTCGCTGGTCTTCGACGAGTGACGCCGGTCGCTCACGCCGCCGCTCCGACCGGCGCCGCTGCCGACTCCGTGCCGGGGGTGGCACCGACCGGCAGCAGCGCGTGCAGCAGGAGCCCCGACAGGGCGGAGAAGGTGACCGCCCCGTAGGCGCCGAAGACGACGAACTGGTCCTCCACGCTGATCCCGCCCAGGGTGGTGGCGGTCCAGCCCAGTGCCCACAGCGCGGGCAGCGCGAGGGCCCAGACCCAGCGCCGGCGGGTGGCGGGGGGCAGCGCCGGCGCCTGGGCGAGCCCGAGGACGAGCCCGGTGAGCGCGCCCATCGCGGCGAGGTCGGCCAGGGAGGTGCCGTAGCCGACGGCGGCCGCACCGAGGAGCAGCCCCAGGCCCATGCCGATCGCGGTGGCCGGGATCCAGCGGCGCGGGTCGAGCCGCCGGCGGCTGACCAGCGTCTGGGCGGCGCCGATGACGAGGCCGGCGACGGCGCCGCCGGTCAGGGCGGCCAGCGGGCTGTCGACGCGGCCGGCGACGGCGGTACCGGCCAGGCCCGCGACGGGGAAGGCGAGGAACCCGGCCGTCCAGATCGCCCAGGACCGCAGGAACGGGGATCGGGTGGCCCGTGCGGTGCGGCCCGTCACGGGACCCGCGGCGCGGGTCGTCCGGTGCCTGGTGACGAGCACGGCGGCGAAGGCCAGCAGCCAGAGGCTCCACAGGATGTAGCCGACGAAGTTCGCGGTGTCGATCAGCGGCAGGTCCAGCGGGGAGAGCACGCCGGCGAGGACCAGCACCGCCGATCCCGCGCCCAGCGCGACGAAGAGCCGCCCGGCGAAGGCCGTGCCGAGTGCGGCCAGGACGAGGCCGGTCCAGGCCGCGGTCAGCAGGTAGCCGCCGGTCTCGCCGATCAGGTTGCCGAGCACGCGGTTGGCCGTGCCGAACGACTGCCGGGCGGCGTCGGCGGCCGCGGGGTCGTTCCCGGCCGCCGTCGCGGCCCAGCCGGGGACCAGCAGCGGCCAGCGGAGCAGGCCGGCCACCTGGACGAGGGCCGCGGCGATGCCGACCGGAACCGCCCACCGCATGGCCGCGGACCGGGACAGCCGGCCCACGCCCACGGCGATCGGCACCATCATCGCCGCGCCGACGGCCAGCGCGAGGAACCAGCCGGTGATGGCGGCCTGCGAGGCGCGGAAGGAGGCGAGCACGTCGTCCGCCGGCTGCTTGAGGACGTCGGGGTAGTCGAAGACCGAGCCGAGGCCGGTGAAGGCCACGTTGAGCAGGACGGCGGCGGCGAGCATCGCGGCGGCCGTGCGGCGAGGGGTCATGGGAGTTTCTCCGTCTCTGGCGGTGCGGGTCAGCAGCGGCCGGCGGCCGCGGCGATGTGGGCGACCAGGGCGTTGCCGGGGTGGTCGGCGAGGTGGTCGCGCGCGAGCAGGAGGGCCCGGTCGTGCTCCCCGCGCAGGTGCGCCGCGGCGATGGCGACCACCTGGCGCTCCGGGACGTCGCGTGCGGTGGCGGCGGCCCGCTCGAGCAGGGGCTCCCACACGGGGACGACGAGGGCGGCGGCCACCAGCACGGCCGGATCCGCGCTCGTGCCCGCCCGGTCGACCAGGAGGGGGGTCGCCGTCGGGTCCCCGGCGACGAGGCGCCGGATCAGGTCCTGCGAGGAGGTCGTGTCCACGGGAACAGCGTCGGAGGGGGGCCTGACGACGGACTGACGACGGGCTGACGCCCCTACGCTCGGCCGGTGCTCACCGTCGCGGTGCTCGGCGCCGTCGAGGTGCGGATCGACGGCGTCCCCGCCGCCGTTCCCGGCGGGCGCACGACCGAGCTGCTCGTCCGGCTCGCGCTGGACGCCGGCCGGCCGGTGCGGGCCGAGCGGCTCCTGGAGGACCTCTGGCCCGACGAGACCGGCGCCCGGCGCAACACGCTCCAGGCCAAGGTCTCGCAGCTGCGCCGGGCCCTGGGCGATCCCGCCGCCCTGACCGGCGGGCCGGCCGGGTACACGCTCGCCGTCGACCCCCGGTGCGTGGACGCCGTGCGCGCGGTGGAGGCAGCCGACCGGGGCGCGGCGCTGCTGGCGTCGGGGGACGCCGCGGGTGCCGCGGCCGCCTGCCGGGCGGGGCTGGAGCTGTTCGGCTCCGAGGTCCTGCCCGCCGCCGGTCCGGCGGCGTGGGTGCTGCCGCACCGGGTCCGGCTGGAGGAGACCCGGCTGCGGCTGGTCGAGGACGGGTTCGCCGCGCGGCTGGCGTCGGGCGCCGCGACGGAGCTGGTGGGCGAGCTCGAGTCCCACGTCGCGGCGCAGCCGCTGCGGGAGCGGTCGTGGGCGCTGCTGATCACCGCTCTCTACCGGGCCGGGCGGCAGGGCGACGCGCTGGCCGCCGCCCGGCGGGTGACCCGGCTGCTCGCCGAGGAACTCGGCGTCGACCCGGGCGCCGAGCTGGCCGCCGTGACGCGGCAGGTCCTCGCCCACGACCCGGCACTCGACCGGCCCACCGCGCCCGTGCGCGCGCCCCGCCGCGGCAACGTGCCGGCGCTGTCCGCCCCGCTCGTCGGCCGCGCCGACGACCTGTCCGCGCTGCAGGCGAGCCTCCGCACGCACCGGCTGGTGACGCTCGTGGGTCCGGCCGGGGTGGGGAAGACCCGCCTGGCCACCGAGGCGGCGCGGCTCGACGACGCACCGGACGGCGCCTGGCTGGTCCGCCTGGAGGGCGTCCGCGGGGCGGCCGAGCTGCCCGCGGCGCTGGGCGACGTCCTACCCGGGACCGACGCCGCGGGTGACGTCGTCGGCGGGCTGCGCGGCGCGGACCTGCTGCTCGTCCTGGACAACTGCGAGCACCTGGCGGACGCCGTCGCCGGACTGGTCGCCCAGGTCCTCGACGCCGCGCCGCGCATCCGGGTGCTGGCCACCAGCCAGCGGCCGCTCGGCATCGACGGCGAGCTGCTCCGGACCGTGCCCCCGCTGCCCGAGGAGGACGCGGTCGCGCTGTTCGCGCAACGCGCGGCCGAGCGGCGCCCCGGGTTCGTGCTCACCGACGAGACCGCGCCGGCGGTCGCGCAGCTGTGCAGCTCCCTCGACTGCCTCCCGCTGGCGATCGAGCTGGCCGCGGCCCGGGCCCGGATCCTCACGGTGGCCGAGATGAGCCGGCGGCTCGACGACCGCTTCACCCTGCTGGCCGATCCCACGTCGAGCCGGCCGGCCCGCCGGCGCACGCTGGCGGCGGCCCTCGCCTGGAGCTACGACCTGCTGTTCCCCGACGACCAGCGGGGCCTCTGGGCGCTGGCGCAGTTCCCGGGCGGAGCCACGCTGCCGGCCGTGGAGCACGTGCTCGCGGCGCTGGGCGTGCCCGCCGGAGCCGGCCTCGACGTCGTGGAGCGGCTGGTCGACCGGTCCCTGCTCGACGCCGATCCGGGCGGGCCGGAGACCACCCGCTTCCGGCTGCTGGACAGCGTCCGCGCCTTCGCCGCAGACCGTGCGGCCGAGGCGGGCGCCGCCGACGTGGCGGCGGATGCCGTGGTCGCCTGGGTCGCCGGGGTGGCCGGAGTCGTGGCCGCGCAGGTGCGGGGCCCGGGCCAGGCGGCGGCCGTCGCCGTCACCGCCGCCGAGCGCGCGACGATCGACGCCGCCCTGGACCGGGCCCGCGCTGCCGATCCGGAGACCGGGCTGCGGATCGCCGTCGGCTTCGGCTGGGCCTGGGTGCTGCTCGACGACGCGGCGGCCGCCGCCCGGCTGCGCGCGGCCCGGGAGGCCGCCGACGGCGCGCCACTGGATCTCCGGGTGACGGCGTTGCTGCTGGAGAGCTGGCTGGAGGCCATGTCGGGCGACCTGCGGCGGGCGCGGACCACGCTGGACGCCGCGCTCCTCCTCGCCGGGGACGACGGACCGCTCGCCGACCTGACCCGCTGGTACGGGGCATTCGTCCTGACCCAGGAGGGGCGCGCCGCCGAGGCGCTGGCCGCTCTCGAGCGTTGCCGCGGGGCCTTCGCGGCGAGCGGGGCGGACTGGTATGCCGGCGGCGCGCTGCTCCTGGCCGCGTACGCCCACCTGGCGCTCGGGGACACGGGGGCCGGCCGGGCCGCGTGCGAGGAGTCCATCGCCGTCCTCGGTCCCCTGGGCGACGCGTGGGCGCTGCTGCACGCCGAGGCCGCCCTCGGCCGGGTGGCCCAGGCCGAGCACCGCTTCGCCGACGCGGCCCGCCACCACGGGAACGCGGCCGAGGCCGCGGGCCGGCTCGGGTTCGCCGGAGCGGCCGCCCTGCACCTGTCCCACCTCGCACGGGCCCAGCACGAGGCCGGCGACCCGGGAGCGGCGAGCACGATGCGGCGGGCGCTGGCGGGCGCGGAGCAGGCGGGGGACCTCCGGTTGCTCGCCGAGACGCGGGTGGCGCTGGCGGAGATCGTCCTCGCCGCCGGGGACCGCGCCGCGGCCCGGGACCTCCTGGAGGCGGCGACGCGGTGGTACGCGGCCTCCGGCGCGGGGGAGGGCGCGGCGCTCGCGGCCCGCCTGGTGGGCACGCTGCGACAAGAAGAGGACGAGGAGGCTGGGGCCGCCCCACGGTGACGCCTGACCGACTCATCGCCCGCCTCCTCCCCTGCCGACGCCGCCGTCCGGGACCGGCGGCGCGGTCGGGCTGGGCCGGGACGGGACGGGACGGCTTCTCATCACCGGCTGTCCGGAACCAGGGCCGGGTTGGGGCCGGTCCCCGACGGACTTTCGGCGCCGAAAGTCCGATTCCCAGGCGGACTTTCGGCGCCGAAAGTCCAACTCCCTGACGCGGGCATGCTGCCCAGAGTCCTGGAGACGTGAGGGGGAGGGGCGACCCATCCGGGACTTTCGGCGCGGAAAGTCCGGAATCGACAGCGGGATGGGCCGGGCGTGGACAACCCCCGACACACCAGCGTGATCTATTGACTGTCGATAGACAGTCAGCGATTGTCGATACATGCACCGGATCCAGCGGGTCGTCGGCCTCTTCCCTCGTCGGCCGGGGGCGTGCCTCGGGTGGGCGCACCCGGCCGTCGGGACCGGCTGGTGACGACGGCCGAGCGGAAGGGCACACAGACAGCCGACGTGCTGGTCGTCGGGGCCGGGCTGGCCGGACTGCACACCGCCACGCTGCTCGCCCGGCGGGGTCACGACGTGCTGCTGGCCGAACGGCGTCCCGGTCTCAGCGGCGCGATCCGCACCACGGGGATCTTCGTCCGCAAGACGCTCGACGACTTCCCGCTGCCCCCGGAGTGTCTCGGGCCGCCGATCCGGCAGGTGGTGCTCTACCCGCCGGGGCTGCGCCGCCCGGTCACCCTGGACAGTGCCCGCGACGAGTACCGGGTGGGCGACATGGGGCCGCTGTACGGAGCGGCGGCGCGGGCGGCGGAGGACGCCGGGGTGCGGATGGCGCTGGGCACCCGGTACGAGGGCCGGCGCGAGGACGCCGTCGACCTGACCGGGCCGGACGGGCCGATCCGGGTGCGGGCCCGCTTCGTCGTCGGCGCTGACGGAGCCCGCTCGCGGGTGGCCCGCGACCTCGCCCTGGACCGCAACGAGCACCTGCTGATCGGCGCCGAGGAGGTCTTCGCGACACCCGAGAGCGAGGAGCCGCCGACGTTCCACTGCGTGCTCGACCCCTCGCTCGCGCCCGGGTACCTGGCGTGGGTCGTCAACGACGGGCGGCACGCCCACGTCGGCGTGGCCGGGTACGCAGACCGCTTCCCCGACGGCCTGCGCCGGGCCCTGACGCGCTTCGGCGCCTCGGCGCCCGGGCTGTCCGGCGTCGACCGGCCCGACGACGTCGAGCGGCGCGGGGGTCCGATCCCCGTCGGTGGCCTGCTGCGCCGGATCAGCTGCCCCGATGGGCTCCTCGTGGGTGATGCCGCGGGCGCGGTCTCCCCGCTCACCGCGGGCGGCCTGGATCCGTGCCTGCGGCTGTCGGAGCGAGCAGCCGACGTCCTCGACGACGCCCTGCGCTCCGGACGTCCGGACGCGCTGACCCACTACGACGGTGCCGCCCTCCGCGCCGCCTTCCGGGGGCGGCTGCTGCTGCGGCGGGGACTGGCCCAGGTGCGCACGCCGGCCGTCGCGGCAGCGGCGTTCGGCCTGCTCCGCACGCCGCTCGGGCGGGCCGCGGCCCGGCGCATCCTCTTCGGCGACCGGTCCTTCCCCGACCCCGACCCCGCCGTTCCGTGAGTCAGGCCCGCGTCGCGTCGAGCAGCTGCAGCAGGTCGTGGGCGGCGAGCTCGACCTCCTTGTGACCCCACTCGGCGGCGCGGTAGTGGCAGGCGATGATCCCCATCCGGTGCACCCGGCGGAAGTCGCCGTAGACGAAGGCGTACCGCGCCTTGGTGCCGTCGGTGGCGCCGTCGGTGAGGGCGAGGTGCCAGGCCGAGTACTCGTCCCAGGAGTGCCGGCCGAGAAAGGCGTTCTCCTCCTCGGCGGAGGGCTGCACGCGGCCCCACTCGCTGCGCAGCACGTACCGGCGGGCCGCGATGAGCTCCCGCGCGTGCGCGAGACCGGCGTCGTTCACGAGGTACTTCGCCATGGCGGCTCCTCCGGCTGTCGCCGCCCAGTCCAGCAGCAGCGGCCCCGGGTTGTCGACCAGGCCGGCAGGCGGGTGCAAGGCCGTTGCAAGTCGACTGCAGCCGGCCCGGCCGATCGTCGGTCCACGAGATCCGGCCGACCCGAGGAGACCGCCGTGCACGCCACGACCGAACCCATCGACACCAGCGCGATGCCGACCATCCACACCTTCTTCCGGCGCGAGTTCCGGCTCGCCGGCGGCGTCGTCCGCCGGGTGGCGGACGGCGACGTGCGGCGGGCGCGGGTGGTCTCCGACCACCTCGAGTTCATCGCCCGGGCGCTGCACGAGCACCACACCACCGAGGACGAGCTGCTCTGGCCGATGCTGCTGGACCGCGTCCCCGAGGAGCTGGCTCCCATCGTGCGGCTGATGGAGGCCCAGCACGGGCAGGTCGACGCGCTGCTCGCCACGGTGGGGGAGCTGCGCCCGCGCTGGGCGGCGACCGCCGACCCGGCCGACCGGGACCGGCTGGCCGACCTGTTCGACGAGCTCTACGTGCACCTCGCCGAGCACCTCGACGCGGAGGAGGAGCGGCTCCTGCCCATCGCCGCCCGGTGCCTCACCGAGGCCGAGTGGCACGGGCTCGGGGAGCGCGGCCGGCAGAGCATCCCGCGCAAGGAGATGTCCCTGGCCCTGGGCATGTTCCAGTACGAGGGCGACCCCGCCGTCATCGCGCAGATGCTCGCCGACGCGCCGCCGCCGATCCGGTGGATCGTGCCGCGGCTGTCCCGCCGGGCCTTCCGCCGGCACGCGCTGGCCATCCACGGGACCGCCACGCCCTGAGCCGGGTCAGTCCGGCAGGGCCGCCAGCACCGCCGCGGTGCGCGCCGTCCACGGGTGCAGCCCCAGCGTCCGGTGCGTCTCCAGGGCGGCCTCGCCGTACCGCCGCGCCGCGCCGACGTCCCCCTCGGCGGCGGCCAGCCGGGCCAGCGTGTGGGCGACGCTGCCGTGGAAGAGGGCCGACATGCCGCCGGCGGCGACCCGGTCGGCGTACGGGGCGAGCTGCCGGCGGAGGTCGCCGGCCGCCGCGTCGGTCGGGCAGCCGTGGTCGCGCAGCGCCAACCAGAGGTGGGCGCGCAGCGCGGTCAGGCTGGTCCACAGGTAGTCGCGGATGATCGGGGGCTGCTCCGCCCACGGGCCGAGCAGCCGGCGCGCCTCCCCGGCCCGGCCGGCCTCGACCAGCGCCAGGGCGTGCAGGTCGCGCACCTCGCTGGGCTGGTGCTCGGCGGCCCGCCGGAGCGCCGGCTCCAGCTCGCCCAGCCGGCCCTGCTCCCACCGGATGGTCGCCCGCTGCGCCAGCCCGATGCCGATCCCGGGCGTGGCCAGGGTGTGCTCGAGCCGCTCCAGCCGGACGACGTCCTCCTCGGCACCGGCGAGGTCGCCGCGCGCCTGCCGGAGCAGCGCCAGCCCCCAGCCGGAGACGAGCAGGACCTGCGGGAGGGCGTGCCGCGCGGCCAGCTGCCGGGCCCGCACCAGGTCGGAGTCGGCCTCCTCGAGCCGGCCCAGCTCGCCCCGGACGCCGGCGCGCTGGGTGAGCGCGAGCGCCAGGGCGGGCTCGTCCCCGGCGCGGGCGGCACGCTCGACCAGCTCGTCGGCGAGCGCGGTGCGGCGGTGCAGCAGGTCGGTCCGGGGCAGCGCGGCGGCGGCCAGCTGCAGGACGGCGCCCATCTCCTGCGGCCCGGCACCGGTCGCCCGCAGCCGGGCGACGGCGGAGTCGACCAGCCGGGTGCTGTTGTCCGCGCCGTCGGGGACGTAGAGGTGCTCGACCGCCAGCGCCGCCTCGACGAGCGCGCGCAGCCCGGGGGGCAGGACGCCGTCCGGCGTGTCGAGCACGGCGCGCCACAGCCGGATGGCGTCGTCGTCGACCTGCGCCCGGACCCGCCAGCCCCAGACCGCCCCGTGCGAGATCTCCAGCAGCGCCCGCGCGGCGGACGGCGCGTCGCCGCGGCCCAACGCCGACGCCCCGGCGGCGGCGAACGCCGGCCAGGCGTCGATCGGCCGGCCCAGTCGCAGCAGCGCCCGGCCCAGCCCGACCCGCACCGACTCGCGTTCCCCGGCGGTGGTGAGCGGATCCCGCTCCTGCAGGTCGGCGGCCAGGGTGAACAGCCGCCGCGCCTCCTCGTGGGCGGAGCGGGCGGCCGCCGTCTCCCCGGCCCGCCGGGCGAACGTCCAGGCCGAGCGGGCATGGGCGTCCCCGGCCAGCCGGTAGTGCTCCGCGAGCTCGGCGGCGTGCTCGGCCACCCGGCCGGCGTGCGCGTCCTCCAGCGCCGCGGCGACGCCGGCGTGCGCCCGGGCCCGGGCCCGGCCGGGCAGCAGCTCGTACACCGCGTCGCGGACCAGCGCGTGGGTGAACCGGTAGCGGCCCGGCCCCCGCTCCTCGACCAGGCCCAGGTCGAGCGCCGAGCCCATCGCCTCGTCCACCTCGGCGCCGGAGCGGCCGGCCGCCTGCTCGACCGTGGCCCACTCGAACGAGCGGCCGGCCACCGCGGCCACCGCGAGGACCTCGGAGGTGGCCGGCGGCAGCTGGGCCAGCCGCTGGCGCACCACGTCCCGCACGCCGTGGGGCACGGTGCGCCAGCCCGGGGCGTCCGGCCGGACCAGCGCGCCGTCGGCCGCCAGCAGCCGCGCCACCTCGGTCACGAAGAACGGGTTGCCGTCGGTGCGGGCGACCAGTTCCGTCGCCACCTCCGGTGGGATCTCCACCCCGGTGGACGCGGCCACGCAGGACGCCACGGCGTCGGCGTCGAGGCCCGGCAGCTCGATCCGCACCGGGTCGACCCGGGCCAGGGCGCCCAGCAGGTCCGCGACCGCGGGGCTGGTGTCGGCGGGGGAGGCCCGCAGCGCGACGACGAGGACGACCGGCGCGCCGGCCAGCTCGGCGGCGACCCGGCGGACCAGCCGGAGGCTGTCGGTGTCCGCCCAGTGCACGTCGTCGAGGACGAGCAGGACCGGTGCGCCGGCCGCGACCTCGGCCAGCAGCGTCCCGGCCAGGCGGTAGCTCTCCGACGCCGCGTCCCGCACCCCGCCGTCGGCCGGCGCGAGCACCTCCTCGCTGCCGAACGCGCCGCGGACGGCCCGGGTCCAGCCCCACAGCGGCGGGCTGCCGTCGGGGTCCCAGGTGCCCCGCCCGCAGCGGAAGCCGGCCGTCGCCGCCCGGGCCAGCAGCTCCTCGGTGAAGCGGGTCTTGCCGATGCCCGGTTCCCCCGTGACCACCACCGTGCGGCCCCGGCCGCCGGCCGCGCCGGCCAGCGCCCGGTCGACCGCCGCCAGCTCGCCCTCCCGGCCGGCCAGCACCGCCACGGCCGCGGCCGGCAAG
>NZ_JALPKP010000087.1:0-12042 GCF_051383635.1 Geodermatophilus sp. CPCC 205506
GAGGGCGGCGCGGCGGGCGGGCCGGCCGCCGGACCGGGCTGCGGAGCCGGCCAGGCCGGCACCGGTCCGGGCGGGGCGGACGACGCCGCGCGGTGCGCCGCCAGCCCGACGAGCAGCGCCCCGACCACGAACAGCACGCCGCCGGTGACGAGCAGGCCGCCCCACAGCCACGGCAGGAAGGGCGCGGTGACGCCGGCGCGCGCGTCGACGTCCACCCCGGCCGAGCCGTCGGCCCGCATGACCACGACGGTCCAGTCGCCGTCGGCCGGCGTCCAGTCGAGGGTCTGCGTGCCGGAGCCCTGTGCCTGGGCGACCCAGATGTCCTGGTCGCCGGGGGCGCCGGCCGGTGCGCCGCCCGGGATGTCGCGGCCCTCGTCGAGGCCGCCGTCGGCGCCGAGGTCGTCGACCGCGCGGTACCCCACGCCGTCCAGGTAGCCGTCGGCGTCGGCGGTGCGGGCCACCCCGAGGAACAGCTCGACCGACGGGTCGGCCGGGGTGACGTCGAGGCGGGCCTCGCCGAGCACCTCGTCGATGACCCACTCGTCACCGCCGACGTCGAGGTCGATCGAGCCGGTGACCAGGGCGTACCCGGAGGTGGCGAGGTCGTCGGTCGGCGTCGACAGGTAGCCGTCCTCGCGCTGGGTGGTGTCCGCCCAGGCCAGGCCGATGCCGCCGGCCAGCAGGCCGGTGGAGAGCAGCAGGAGGATGGCGCCGGCCACGACGGCGGTCACCCGGCCGGCACCCCAGCGCTGCGCCGGCGCGGGCGCCGACGTCGCGGGGAGGGCCGCCGGTCCCCCGGCCGGCACCGGGCCCGTGGGGACGGCGGGCTGCGTGCCCGGGTCCGTGCCGCCCATGTCGAAGCGGAACGGCGGGTACCGGTCGGTCATCAGCGCGACGTAGGCGGCGACCCGCAGCACCCAGCGGTCCATGCCGAGGACGAAGTCGTAGACGGACTGCGGATAGCGCCCGGTGAACAGCAGCACGACGCCGGCGACCAGCACGAGGATCCCGACCAGCCCGCCGAGGCCCCAGCCGCTGTCCCAGGCCCCGTCGTCCGCCGCCGAGGCGCCGATCCAGATGCCGCCGCCGACGAAGAGGGCCACCACCAGCCAGTGCGGCAGCGCCAGGAGCCAGGACTTGACCAGCACCAGCCCGCGGGAGAGCCGCTCGGGGTACGGGACCTCGAGGTGCGCCGGGTAGTCCGGCACGTCGGCGAGGGTGAACGGCGGATAGCGGTCGGTGCCGAGGGCGCCGTAGCCGTAGTAGTGCACCCGCCAGCTCCACCGCAGGACGCCCACGTCGTAGTCGAACAGCGCCCGGGGGTACCGGCCGGTGATCAGGATGGCGAACCACGCGATGACCGTGGCGACGACGAAGCCGATCCACAGCAACGCCAGGACGACGAGGTGCGGCAGGAGCAGCAGCCACTTCACCAACCACAGCCAGCGGGACAGCGGCGCGTCGACGACCGCGTCGACCCGCACCGGATACGGGGTCTGCTGATCGGTCATGCCGGCGACCCTCCCGCCGCCGTCCACCCGGTGACGCAGCCCTACGGCACCGCCCGGCGGGACCTTCGCCCCCCTGCCCGCGGGCGCCCGGGCGGCTCGCTCGACCGCGGTCCGGGACCTGCGGCCCTGCCCACGGAACCGGGACCCGGTCAGGCTGGGCGGAGGTGCCGGACCGGGGAGAGGAGCGAACGTGGCCGACGCGCCGAGAACCCCGCACCGGGGCATCCGGCGGTTCACGCTGGGCCACGGACCGCTCAAGCGCGGCTGCGACCGGCTCGAGTGCGCCGCCCGCGTGCTGCTGCTCCTCGTCGCGCTGCTCTCGGTGCCCCTGGCGCTCACCGCCGGCACCGTCCTGCACGCCGACCTGGCGGCGACGGCGGCCCAGGAGGCGGAGCAGCGCACCCAGGTCCAGGCGGTGGCGACCGCCGACGCAGCCACCCGCCCCGACGCCGCCCTCGGCGGCCGCTCCCTGGTGCCGGCGTGGTGGACGGCGCCCGACGGGCAGGTCCTGGACGACGAGGTACCCGCGCCCGCGGGCACGCGCGCGGGGCAGGTCGTCGACATCTGGGTGACCGCCGACGGCCGGCCGGTCGATCCCCCGCTGACCGGCCGCGAGGCGGCGCAGAGCGTGGTCGTCCTCACCGTGGTGGGCTGGACCGGTCTCCTCGCGACCGCCGGCCTGCTGCACGTCGCGCTGTGCTGGCTGCTCGGCCGGCACCGGGACCGGGAGTGGGCCCGGGAGTGGGCCGCGGTGGAGCCGACCTGGACCCGTCGGGTCCCCTGACCTGCTGTCGCCCTGCACACGGCTGCTGACCGGGAGCCCCGACGGGTGCACTCTGGCGGTGTGACCTCGCGCGTGGTGTCTCCCGCCGTGCCGGGTGTCCGCCCGCCGCGCGGTGCGCGCCCGCCGGTGCAGCGGCACCCCGTGGACCTCGTGCGCGTGGCCCTCGGCCTCGCCGTGCTGGGGCTGGGCTTCCTGATCGCCCAGCGCGGCCGTCTGCCGGTCTTCGAGCAGAACGTCTTCCAGATCGTCAACGACCTGCCGGCGGAGGTCTTCCCGGTCGTCTGGGTGGTCATGCAGCTGGGCAACGTGCTCGCGGTCCCGGTGGTCGCCGCGGTCGCCGCCCTGACCGGCCGGCTGCGGATGGCGCGGGACATGCTCGTCTCCGGCGTCCTGGCCTACCTCGCCGCCGACGAGGTGAAGCAGGTCGTGCAGCGCGAGCGGCCGGGCGGGTTCGCCCTCGACGCCAACTTCCCCGAGGGTCCGGTCGGGGGCCTCGGCTTCATCTCCGGGCACTCGGCGGTCGCCGCGGCGCTGGCCACCGCCGTCGTCCCGTACCTGTCGCGGCGGGCCCGCCGCACCGCCTGGGCGCTGGCGTGGACGGTGGCCCTGGCCCGCATCTACGTCGGGGCGCACCTGCCGCTGGACATCGTCGGCGGCCTGGCCGTCGGCTGGGCGATCGGCTCGCTGGTGCACTGGGCGTTCGGCGTCCCGCGCCTGGAGGTGCCGCCCGACCGCGTCGCCCGCTGGCTGGAGCACTACGGGCTGCCGGTGCGCGACGTGCGGCCGGCCGCCGTCCAGGCGCGGAGCTCGATCCCCTTCGAGGCCGTCGACGAGCAGGGCCGCCGGCTGTACGTGAAGTGGCTGGAGCCCGACCGCCGGGAGCGCGACTGGCTGTACCGGCTGTGGCGGCTGCTGGCCGTCCGGGACGTGAAGGACGCCGACGCCGTGGCCCCGCTGGGTCAGCAGGCCGAGCACGAGGCGGTCGCGGCGATGATCGCCCGCGAGCGCGGGGTGCACGTGCCCCGCGTCCTGCTCGCCCGCGGCAAGGACCGCGGCGCGATCGTCGTCCAGGAGTACCTGACCGCGCGGGGCCTGGACGACCTGCCGGCCGAGGAGCTGACCCGCGAGCTGCTCACGGCGGTCTGGCGGCAGGTCGCGCTGCTCCGGGCGGCCCGGGTCGCCCACCACGACCTCGTCGCCTCCAGCGTGCTGGTGGACGGCGACGGCCGGCCGTGGGTGGTCGACTTCGGCAACGCCCTGACCGGTGCCTCCGACGACGCGCTGTCCGGGGACGTCGCCGAGTTGCTCGCCTCCCTCGCGCTGCGCACCGACCCCGGGCTGGTCGTCGACTGCGCGATCGACACGCTCGGGCCGGACGCCGTCGCCGAGGCCCTGCCCGGGCTGACGCCGATGAGCCTGACCTCGGCGACCCGCGCGGCGGTGCGCACCGACCACGCCCGCCTCGACGCGCTGCGGGGGGCGCTGCGCGGCCGGCTGGGCCTGCCCGACCCCGACCGGCCCGAGTTCGGCCCGCCCGGGCTCGCCGCCCGGCTGGCCGTGGCCGCGGGGTCGGCGCTGGTCCTCGTCGGGGTGCCGCTGCTGGCCGGGGCGACCGAGTTCTTCGACGTCGTGGAGGACGGCGGCTGGCGCTGGCTGGGGGCAGCCCTCGCCCTCGCCGTCCTGGCCCGCGCCGCGAACGCCGCGGCGGCCCTGTTCACCGTGGAGCGACGGATCGCGCTCGGGCGGACCTACGCCGCCTCGCTGGTCGCGGAGTCGGCCTCGCTGCTGCACGGCAGCGAGGGGTGGCGCCGGTCGGCGGCCCGGTTCCTCGAGCGCGCCGGCGTCCTGCCGGCGGACGCGCGCCGCTCGACCGACCGGTTCGTGGTCAGCGGCGTCGTCGCGGCGATCCTGGTGGCCTCCGGGATGCTCGTGATGGCGGTCGTGGAGGACCGGCTGGGCGACTGGCAGGCCCCGGAGGCGCTCGTGCCGGCCGTCGCGCTCGGCCTGGCCGCGTGGGCGCTGGTGCTGACCGGTCAGTGGCTGGCCCGCCGGCACGACACCGCGCCGGGCGGCCGGCGGCGGCTGCCGTCGCTGCTGGCCACGATCACCCGGGTGCCCGCCGAGGTGCCGTGGCGGTGGGGGGCGCAGTTCGGCTGGTCGACGGTCGGGGTGGTGCTCGAGGGGGCGGTCCTGGCCGCGGCGATGCACGCGGCCGGCGGCTCGGTGCCGTTGCTGGCCACCGCGAGCGTGTACGCGGCGCTGCACCTGCTGTGGTCGGTGCTGCCGGTGACCGGGGCTCCCGGCTGCGCGGAGGTCACCCTGCTGCTGGCGCTCACCGCGCTCGGCGCCCCGCTGGCCAGCGCCTGCGCGGCGGCGCTGGTCTTCCGCGTCCTCGTGTCCTGGATCCCGGCGGTGCTCGGCTGGCTGCTGACCGCCCGCCTCGAGCACCGCTTCGGCGTGTGACCACGACCCGGGCGGAGCGGCGTCCGCGCACCGCCCTCCGGCGGGCGCTCACCGGCCGCGCGGCGCGGGCGACCCTGACCGTGGCCGTGATCGTGGCGATCTTCGCCGGCGTGCTGCCGCGGATCGCCGACTACGCCTCGGCGTGGGACCTCGTCCGGCGGCTCACCGGCGGGGAGGTCGCGCTGATCGCCGTCGTGGCGCTGGTCAACCTGTTCTCCTACGCCCCGCTCTGGATGGCGGCGCTGCCCGGGCTGACCCTGGGCCGTGCCGTCATGTCCGACCAGGCCTCGACGGCGATCTCCAACACGGTGCCGGTCGGGTTCGCCTTCGGCGTCGGCACCAACGCGGCGATGTACCACTCGTTCGGCTTCCCGGCGGGCGGGATCGCGCGGGCGGTGGCGCTGACCGGCGTGTGGAACAACCTGGTCAAGCTGGCGATGCCCGCCCTGGCGCTGGCCGGGCTGGCACTGGTCGGGGACGTCGACGTCGGCTTCGGGCTGGCCGCCCTGCTCGGCAGCAGGGTGCTGCTCGCCGGTGCCGGCGTGCTGGTCGTCGTGGTCACCCACGGCCCGGCCGCGGCGGCCGTGGCCGCGGGGGCGGAGCGGCTGGCCGGCCGGGTGCTGCGGGTGGTCCGCCGCCCGGCGCCGTCGGGGTGGGTGGAGCGCACGGAACGCTTCCGCACCGACTCCCGCGACCTCATCCGGGCGCGCTGGCCGCAGCTGAGCGCCGCGGCGGTCGCCAGCCACGCCGCGCTGTTCCTCGTGCTGCTCGTCTGCCTGCGCGGCATCGGGGGCGAGGGCGCCGACGCGTCGTGGATCGTCGTCCTCGCGGCGTTCTCGATCACCCGGCTGGTGACGATCGTGCCGATCACGCCGGGGGCGCTCGGCGTCGCCGAGCTGAGCTACGTCGCCGGCCTCACCGCCGTCGGGGTCGAGGCGACGGCGGCGGCCGGCGCGGTGCTGCTGTTCCGCTTCCTGACCTGGTTCCTCCCGATCCCGGTCGGCGCGGTCACGTGGCTGCTCTGGCGGCGCGGCGTCGGGCGGGCCCACGTGGCCGAGCCGGTGGGAGCGGCGCGGTGAGCCGGTACCGGCGCCGGGTGGCCGACGGCGCGACGGCGCTGGTCGGGGCGGGTGTCGCGGCGCTGTGCTCGTGGGCGGTCGCCTCCGGGGAGGTCGGGCCGGCGGAGCGGGCGGTGTTCACGTTCGTCAACGGCCGGCCGGGCGCCTGGGAGGGGCCGCTCTGGGCGGTGCAGCTGCTCGGGGTCATCGGGCTGCCGCTGATCGTCGCGCTCCCGGCCCTGGCGCTGCGGCGCTGGCGGCTGGCCCTCGGGCTGGTGCTGCTCGTGCCGCTCAAGCTCCTGGTGCACGGCGAGGTGGTCAAGGGACTGGTGCAGCGGCAGCGGCCGGGCTCGATCATCCCGGACGCCGTGTTGCGCGAGGTGCCGTCGGCCGGTGTGGCCTACCCCTCCGGGCACGCGGTGGTCGCGGCGGGGGTCGTCGTCCTGCTCGCTCCCTACCTGCGGCGGCGGTGGCTGGTGCTGCTCGTCGTCGTCGCCGCGCTGGTCTGCGTGTCCCGCGTCTACCTCGGCGCCCACGCGCCACTGGACGTGGTGGGTGGCGCGGCCATCGGCGCGGCGGTCGCCGGGGTGCTGAACCTGCTGCTCGGGGTGCCGGTGCGCAGGACGGCGGCGCCGCTGAAGCGGCCGTGGGCGAGGTCGGCCAGCGCCCGCGGGGCCTCGTCGAGGGAGTAGCCGACGGTGGTGGCCCGGACGCCGAGCCGCGCCGCGAGGGCCAGGAACTCCTCGGCGTCCCGTCGGGTGTTGGCGGTGACGCTGCGCAGCCGGCGCTCGCCGAACAGCTCGTCGGCGTAGACCAGCCGCGGGACGTCGGAGAGCCAGATGCCGGCCACGGCGAGGGTGCCGCCGCGGTCCAGCGCCCGCAGCGCGGCCGGCACCAGCTCGCCGGCCGGGGCGAAGAGGACCGCGCCGTCCAGGGGCTCCGGGGGCGCGTCGGCGGCGTCGCCCACCGAGTCGGCGCCCAGCTGGCGCGCCAGCGCCCGGTTCCCCTCGCCCCGGGTCAGCACGTGCACGCGCAGCCCCTGGGCGAGCGCCACCTGCGCGGTGAGGTGGGCACTGCCGCCGAAGCCGTAGATGCCCAGCCGGCCACCAGGCGGCACCTCGGCCAGCCGCAGCGCCCGGTAGCCGATGATCCCGGCGCAGAGCAGCGGCGCGGCGTGCTCGTCGTCGACGCCGTCGGGCAGCCTGTGGGCGAACCGCTCGTCGACCAGGCAGGCGTCGGCGTAGCCGCCGTCGACGTCCCAGCCGGTGAACACGGGGGCGAGGCAGAGGTTCTCGTCGCCGCGGCGGCAGAACCGGCAGCTGCCGTCGGTGCCGCCCAGCCAGGCCACCCCGATCCGCTCCCCGACGGCGAACCGGCCGGCGCCCGCGCCGAGCGCGGCCACCCGGCCGACCACCTCGTGCCCCGGCACGACGGCCGGCCGGTGCGGCGGCAGGTCACCCTCGGCCACGTGCAGGTCGGTCCGGCAGACACCGCAGCAGACCACGTCGACGAGCACCTGGCCCGGTCCCGGCACCGGCGGCTCCCGCTCGACCGGATCCAGCGGTCCCTCGCCCTCGTCGACCGGGCCCGGCCGGGCCACCACCCAGGCGCGCACGGCGCGCTCAGGCCGGACCGGTGGCCGGCGCGGTCGCCTCCGGGTGCACGACCATGACCGGGCAGCGCGCGTGGACGACGGTGTGCAGCGCGACCGAGCCGAGCACCATCCCCTCCAGCCGGCTGCGGCTGCGGCTGCCCACCACCAGCAGCGCGGCGCCGTCGGCGCGCCGCACCAGCACGTCGGCGGGGGCGCCCTCCTCGACGTCGACGGTCACCTGGGGCCTCTGCGGCGGGGGGTCGAGGACGCCGGCCACGATCCAGCGGGCCCGTTCCAGCGCCTGCTCGCGGGTCTGCCCCACCGGCGGCGCGGTGATCGCGTACAGGTCGCTCCAGTAGTCCGGCGCCCGGTACGCCGCCACCGCCTCGACCCGCGCCCCCAGAGCCGCGGCCTCCTCGACGGCGCGGGCCAGGGCGCGGTGCGCGACCGGGCTGTCGTCGAGGCCGACCACGACGCGCGGCTGCGGCGGTGCCGGCACCGGGTGGACGACGACCACCGGGCAGCTGGCGTGCGCGGCGCAGTGCAGCGCGACCGACCCCAGCAGCGTGCTCGCGACCGCGCCGCGGCCACGGCTGCCGACCACGAGCAGCTCGGCGCCCTCCGACTCCCGCACCAGGTGCGCGGCGGCCGATCCGGTGACCACGTCGATCCGCACCGGCACGTCGGCCGCACCGGCCACCTGCGGTCGCAGCTCGTCGACCAGCGCCCGCGCCCGGTCGCCGGTGTCGGTGCGCAGCGCCTCCACCCGACCGGGGGTGCCCAGCTGCGGATCGGCCCAGGAGAGGTCCACCGGGAGGGCGCTGAGCACCTCCACGCGGGCCCCGGTGCGCGCGGCGGCGGTCAGCGCCCAGGCCAGCGCGGCGCGCGCGCCCGGGGAGCCGTCCACCCCCGCGACGACGCGGCGGCCCTCCGCGGCGGCTCCGGTCGGGTCCATGCCGGCCACCTCCCGCCCGCGTCTCCGGCCGCGTTCCCGCGAGGGAGACAGGATCCACCCGCGGGGTCCGTTCGAGCAGTCCCCGGCGCCCGGACGCGGTCCCGGCCGGCTCACCCGGGACGACCGGCCGTCCGGGTCGGGACGAAGGTCCCTGCGCCCCGGCGCCCAGTGCGCCGAGAGTCAGCACGGGCCCGTCGAAACAGCGGCGGCGTCCACCTCCGCTCTTCTCCGTGCACCGCACGAACTGGAGGCCGACGTGCCGACCCCCGCCGAGGACCACGTGATCGAGGACCTCGACGATCCCGACTGCCGGTCGCTGCTGCGGACCGTCCGCATCGGGCGTCTCGGCTACACGCGCGACGCCCTGCCGGCGATCCAGCCGGTGCCCTTCTGCGTGCACCGGGACCAGGTGGTCATCCCGTCACGGTCGTGCAGCCAGCTGGTGCCCGGCACCCGCGCGGCGGTGGTCGCCTTCCAGGTCGACGCGCTGGACGAGGCGACCTGCACGGGCTGGACGGTGACCGTCGTCGGCCCGTCCCGCTCGGTCACCGACCCCGCCGAGATCGCCGACCTCGACGCCCTGCCGTGGCCGTTCCTGCTCAGCTGGCCCGACCGCTGCTACATCAGCGTCGGCATCGGCATGGTCACCGGCTGGCGAGCCCGACCCCGGCGGAGCGTGGCCGTCCGGCCACCGGTCGGCGACGCACTGCCCCGCCTCGCCGAACACACCCGCTGAGCGTCACATCTGCCTTCCCCTGGCTCACCGGCCGTGGCAGTCTCGTAACTCCAGAGGAAGCGGGACCGACCATGCCGTCTGAGCCACGCTCGGAGCAGGGACAGCCCGTCCGGGCGTCCCCGTTCGTCGGCATGCGCCTGACCGAGCCGCTCGACGAGGAGCTGGCGGAGGTGGCGGAGGTGGCCCGCAGCCAGACCCGGGTGCAGCACCTCCTCGACTCCTTCCTCAGCGTCTCCACCGGGCTGGACCTCGAGAACACCCTGCGCCGGATCGTCGAGGCCGCGGTCGACCTGGTCGACGCCCGGTACGGGGCGCTCGGGGTGCTGGCCTCCGGCGGCGGGCTGGCCGCGTTCATCCACGTCGGGATCGACGACGAGCTGGCCGCGCGGATGGACTCCCTCCCGGAGGGGAAGGGCGTGCTCGGCCAGCTGATCACCGAGCCGCGCCCGCTGCGCATCCCCGACCTCGGCCGGCACCCGTCGTCGGTCGGCTTCCCGCCGCACCACCCGGAGATGCGCTCGTTCGTCGGGGTGCCGGTGCTCGTGCGGGGCGAGGTCTTCGGCAACCTGTACCTCACCGAGAAGCGGCAGGGCGAGTTCACCGCCGAGGACGAGGTCGTGCTCACTGCGCTGGCTGGCGCGGTGGGCATCGCCATCGACAACGCCCGGCTCTACGAGGAGGCCGAGGCGCAGCGACGGTGGACCGCGGCGCTGTCCGACGTCCGCGCCTGCCTGCTCAGCGCCTCGTCGCTCGACGAGGTCTTCCCGCTGGTCACGACCCGGGTGGCGGAGCTGATCGACGCCGACGGCACCTGGCTGCTCGTGGGTCCGGACTCGGCGGACGACTGCTACGTCATCCGCGCGCAGAGCGGCGAGGGGATGGACGACGTCACCGGCACCCGGCTCTCCCCCCGGGAGAACACCGTCCTCGACGCGGTGGCCCGCGCCGAGTCGGTGGTCGTCATGGACACGACGGGGCTGGCCTACCAGGGGCCCAACGCCGAAGTCGCCTGGGGCTCGTGCACCGGTGTCCGGCTGCGCGGCAGCCACAGCGAGGACGCCGTCCTGGTCGCCGCCCGCCGGGCCGGGCGACCGCCGTTCCCGCCGGCGCTGGCCCCGCTGATGAGCGCGTTCGCGCTGCAGATCGCCGCTGCCCTCGACATGGCCGTCCAGCAGCGGGTGGCCCGGCAGCTGGCCGTGTACGAGGACCGCGACCGGATCGCCCAGGACCTCCACGACCACGTCATCCAGCGGGTGTTCGCCGCCGGTCTCAGCCTGCAGTCCGTGCTCCCCCGGCTGCCCGACCCGGAGACCCGCGCCCGGATCCGCAAGGTCGTGCTGGAGCTCGACGAGACCGTCCGCGACATCCGGACGACGATCTTCGACCTGCACACGACCGAGGACCTCGACCAGTCGACCAGCGTGCGTCGTCGGGTGCTCGACATCGTCACCGAGACCGCCGGCGGGCGGCTGCACCCGACCGTCCGGATGTCCGGAGCGGTGGACAGCCTGGTCACCGGGGATCTCGCGGCCGACCTCGAGGCGGTCGCCCGCGAGGGAGTGAGCAACGCCGCCCGGCACTCCGGGGCGCGGCACGTCACGGTCACCGTCGACGTGGCCGACGAGGTCGTGCTGGAGGTCGTGGACGACGGCCGCGGCATCGACGTCCGGGCAGCCCGCAGCGGCCTGCGCAACCTGGAGGACCGCGCGCAGCGGCGCGGCGGGGACTGCGTCGTCGCGGCCCTGCCGGACGGCGGGACGCGGCTGCGCTGGTGGGCGCCGCTGCGCTGAGCGCGGTGACGCCGCTGCGCCGCGGCGGGGGTCAGCCCTGGCGGGTGACCGGCTGCGAGCCGCGCAGCTCGGTGGCCAGCACCGCCGCCTGCGTGCGCCGCTCCAGGCCCAGCTTGGCGAGCAGGTGCGAGACGTAGTTCTTCACGGTCTTCTCGGCGAGGAACATCCGTTCGCCGATCTGCCGGTTGGTCAGGCCCTCGCCGATCAGCTGGAGCACGGTGCGCTCCTGGTCGCTGAGCTTGGCCAGCGGCCCGGCGGGCTCCGCCGCCCGCCGCAGGCGCGTCAGCACCGCGGTGGTCGCCGTCGGGTCGAGCAGCGAGCCGCCGGCGGCCACCGCGCGGACGCCGCTGACCAGGTCCTGGCCCAGGATCTGCTTGAGCAGGTACCCCGAGGCCCCGGCCATGATCGCCTCGAACAGCGCCTCGTCGTCGCTGTAGCTGGTCAGCATGATCACCTTGAGCTCGGGCATCTTCGACCGCAGCTCGCGGCACACGGAGACGCCGTCCCCGTCGGGCAGCCGCACGTCGAGGACGGCGACGTCCGGGCGCAGGGCCGGGACGCGGGCCAGCGCCTCGGCGGCGTTCTTGGCCTCGCCGATGACGGTGATGCCAGGGTCGCTCTCCAGCACGTCGGCCACCCCGCGCCGGACGACCTCGTGATCGTCGAGGAGGAACACCCGGATCGCCGGGCTCACCCCGTTTCCGCTCACAGCCGTCCTCCCCGTCGCCACCGTGCTCTCGGTGACCGGCCGCGAGGGCCGGACGGCCCAGGCTAGAGGCCAATGCGACCGGTGCGGGCAGAGTCCAAGGTCCCTGGTCCCACCCGTGCGCGGCCTTTGCGTCCGCCTGCGGAACCCCCGGCGCTGGAGCTCCGCCCCGTTCCCGGACTTTCGGCGCGGAAAGTCCGGGAGGGGGTCGGGCCCGTCCGGGCCGCCCGGGTGCCGGCCGGACCGCTCCGAGCACCCGACCGGCCCCTGATCTTCTCTCCGGAGTTCGTGTGTCCGTGCTGGTGAGAGGCCCAGAAAGGGTCGTACCCCGGTCTTGGGTTGGGGTCGTGCTCAGCGGGAGTGGGTTCGGGGTCGGCCTGACGGTCGCCGAGCTCGCGCTGCCCGACCAGTGGCCGGCCGATCGGGTGCCGGTGCAGCTGGCCGA
>NZ_JALPKP010000088.1:0-11369 GCF_051383635.1 Geodermatophilus sp. CPCC 205506
CGGGGCGCCCCCGGCGGGCGCCTTCGGGTACGGCGGCGGGGGCAGCGGCAGCGGGGGCGGCGTCCCCGGGCCGCGCACCGGCGGCGGGGACGAGGGGCGCTGCCCGGCCGAGGGATCGCTGCCCGGACGCTCCGCGGCCGGCGGCGGGACCGGTGGCAGCGGGATCTGGCGCTGCCGCTCCTCGACGGGACCGTCGCCGTTCACACCGGGCTCCGCGTCGGCGGCAGCGGCACGCCCTCGGGCTCCTCGGCCGCCCCGCGGCGGCGGCGCAGCAGGAAGAGCACCAGCCGGCGCAGGAACAGCAGGCCGAGCAGGGCCCCGGCGCCGATCGTGATGATCAGCGAGATCGAGCCGTAGGCGGTGCTGCGGACCTGGAGCTCCACCGACTCGCCCAGCGGATCGCCGTCGGGGGTGGTGAGGGTCGCGACCACGCCGAACCGGCCGGACTGGCGCACCTCCGCGGGGACCTCCAGCGTCGTCCGCTGGTCGGGGGCCAGCTCCGGCGCCCCGATGTCGGAGACGGTGAGCGCGTTGCCCCGGGTCTGCAGCCGCAGCTCCACCTGCACGGCGAACGGCAGGTCGTTGTGGACGGTCAGCACCAACGGGGCGTCGGTCGAGGCGAGGCTGTAGGTGCCGTCGGCCGGGGAGAGCAGGGTGACCTGCCGGCGCAGCCCGTCGAACGTCGTCCGCAGCTCGTCGGCCGCGGCCCGGAACCCCTCCGGGTCGTCGCGCCAGGCCGCGGACGCCGTGCGCGACACCGCGGCGTCGTAGCCGGCGAGCGCGATCGCGGGGTCGTCGACGACGGCGCCGGCCAGGGCGTCGCGGATGCCGACCGCCGTGACGACGTCGGCCATTCCGTCGGGCTCCAGGCCGCCCGGCTCGGCGGGCGTCGCCAGCTCCCCGGTCGGGCGGGACGGGCCGTCGCCGAGCTGGGCGACCGTGGCCGGGCGCAGCCAGGGCAGCTGGGCCGAGGCGGCGATCATGGCGCTCACGGCGGCGGGATCGGCGTCGACCTCGCGCGGCGGGGCGACGAGGACGCTCTGCCCGGCGGCGGGGTCGGCACCGGGAGTCAGCCCCATGAGGGCCAGCTCGGCGACGTAGCGCTGCTCGACGACCCGCGCCCCCGTCGGCGTCTCCAGCACCGACCCGACCAGTCCGCCCAGCCCGCTGTCGGCGACGAGCGCGTCCAGCTGGCCGTCCCCGGTCGGCACCGTCGTCCGGGCGGCGGCGCCCCCGGTGTCCAGGCCGAGGGCGGCCGAGCCGTCGGTCAGGCCGCTCGGGGCGAGGACCACCTCGTCCATCCCGCCGGCCCGCAGCGTCGCGAGGGTGTCCGCCCGCACCGAGCCGCCGACCGCCCAGGCCAGGTCGGTGCGCGGCTCGGTCCCGAGAGCCTCCCGCACGACCTCCGCGCCGGCGCCGGTGCCCTCGCCGGCCGCGGTGGTCCCCGGGGCGTCCTCCGCCGTGCCCTCGGGGGAGCCGGGCAGGCTCCGGGTGACCACGTCGGGCAGGCCGGCGGCGGTGAGGGCGTCGGCGTCGACGTCTCCGTAGGGCAGCGCGACCACCGGGTGGTCGGCGGCGACGGCGCGCAGCCGGTCGAGGAACGCCGCGGCGTCCTCGGTGCCCCGCCCGGCGTCGTCCTCGCCGGCCACGTCGTAGGGGCCGGCGGCCATGATCTCGAGCTCCTCGACCAGCGCGGGGTCGACGGCGAGGGTAACGGGGGCCACCGGCACCGGGTCGCCGCCCTCGGGCGGGAGGGCCTCGGGCAGCCGCTCGACCGCGGCCAGCGCCCGGTCGAGCCGTCCGTCGGCGGCCACCTGCCCGGCGAGTCCGTCGTCGACGAAGTCGCCGTCGGCGTTGCGGTGGGTGCGCTCGACGAGGGGCCACAGCCACGCGACGCTGGTCAGCCCGGCCGGTTGCGCGGCCGGCTGGACGAGGAACGTGGAGACCTCGCCGACCCGCCGCCGCTCGCCGTCGGCCGCCGCGCCGTTGAGGTTGAGCAGCACGGGGTAGACGCCGTCGCGGTCGATCCGCAGCTCGTCCGTGGTCGTGGTGAGGAGGAAGGCCACCGTGTCCCCGGGCTCGAGCTCGCCGGAGACCTCCTGGAACGGCGTCGCGACGACGCTGTACGGATCGGGGTCGGCGTCGGTGCCGCGGAGCTCGGCGCGGGTGTCGACCAGCTCGCCGCGCTGCAGGCGGACGTCGAGGTCGGTGAGCGTCTCGGTGCCGGTGTTGGTCAGCGTGCCGCCGACGGTGACCACGGCCCCGGGCGTGAGGGTGCGCGGCTCGATGCGGTCGACCTCGATCTGCACCGGGCGGCCGGGGTCGCTGGTGTCGTCGTCGGTCACCGGGATCTCCTCGCCCGGTGCGGCGAGCGCCGGTGCGGCGGCGGCCAGGGTCACCAGCGGAGCGCCCAGCAGCCCGGCCAGGACGGCGCCGACCGCCGTCCGACCGCCGGCTCGCCGCCGGCGGCGGTGCGGAGCGGACCGGCCACCGGCGCGCCCGGCAGCCGACCCGATCACGACAGCTCCCCGCCGGGGTCCTGCGTCCTGCCTGGTCGCGCGGGCCGGTTCACGCGGTGTCGGCGAGGAGCGCGGGTGCCCGCTCGACCAGCGCCCGCTCGTCGGCGTACGCGAGCCGGCCGCTCAGCTCGTCGAGGGGCACCCAGGCGACCTCGGTGACCTCGATGTCGGCGTCGGACAGGGCTCCGCCGATGGCGCGGAGCAGGAAGTGGTGCACGGTCTTGTGCACGCGGCGGCCGTCGGCGACGAACCAGAAGTCGATGATCCCCAGGGGTGCGACGACCTCGCCGATGATCCCGGTCTCCTCGGCGACCTCCCGGACGGCGGTGTCCTCGGGGGTCTCGCCCTCCTCGATGTGGCCCTTGGGGAGGGACCACAGCAGCCGGCCGCGACGGTCGGTGCGCCCGATGAGTGCAGCCCGCGGCCCCGTGATGGGGTCGTCTGCCACCACGAGGCCCCCGGCGGAGGTCTCGTCGACCCGGCGCAACCGGCGGCCGGGGCGCCCGCGCCCGCCCGTCCCAGCCATGCCAGGAGGGTAGCGCGCGCCACGCCACTACCCTGGATCGTCGTGTCCGCTGAGCCCCCGAGTCGCCCTGACCCCGAGCCGGTCCCCCCGGCAGTTCAGGAGACGGTGCGGCACCTCGTCGACGTCTCCCCCGTGCTGACCCGGCTCGGCGAGCGCTTCACCGCCGCCGGCTTCGAGGTGCACCTGGTGGGCGGGTCGGTGCGGGACGCGCTGCTGGCCGCCGGCTCGGGCGGCCCGCGCGAGCCCGGTGACCTCGACCTGACCACCGACGCCCGCCCCGAGCAGGTGCTCGAGCTGCTGCGCGGGGTGGCCAGTTCCACGTGGAACACGGGGATCGCCTTCGGCACGGTCGGGGCGGAGGTGGCCGGCGTCCGGCTGGAGATCACCACCTTCCGGGCCGACCGCTACGACCGCGAGTCGCGCAACCCCGACGTCGCCTGGGGCGACTCGCTCGTCGACGACCTCGCCCGGCGGGACTTCACCGTCAACGCGATGGCCGTCTCGCTGGGACCCGACCGCGCGGTCACCGACCCGTACGGCGGGCTCGGTGACCTGCTGGCGGGCCGGCTGCGGACACCCGGCACCGCGGCCGACTCCTTCGCCGACGACCCGCTGCGGATGCTGCGCGCCGTCCGGTTCGTGGCCCAGTTGGGGCTGACGCCGTCCGACGACGTCGTCGAGGCGATGACGTCGATGTCGGGTGCGCTCGAGCGGATCACCCCCGAGCGGGTGCAGGCGGAGCTGTCCAAGACGCTGCTGCAGGACCGTCCGCGGGCGGCGCTGGAGCTCTTCGTGGCCACCCGCCTGGCCGACGTCGTCCTGCCGGAGCTGTCGAAGCTGCGCATGGAGATCGACGAGCACCACCAGCACAAGGACGTCTACGCCCACTCCCTCACCGTGCTCGACCAGGCGATCGCGCTGGAGAAGGCGGACCCGGACGCCGGGTCGCCCGACCTCGTGCTGCGGCTGGCCGCGCTGCTGCACGACGTCGGGAAGCCGGACACCCGGCGGCACGAGGCGCGCGGGCGGGTGTCCTTCCACCACCACGAGGTGGTCGGCGCGAAGCTGGTGCGCAAGCGGCTGCAGGCGCTGCGGTACTCGAAGGAGATCACCGAGTCCGTCGCCCGGCTGACCTTCCTGCACCTGCGGTTCCACGGCTACGGCCGCGGCGAGTGGACCGACTCGGCAGTGCGCCGCTACGTCACCGACGCCGGCGACCTGCTGCCCCGGCTGCACAAGCTGGTCCGCTCGGACTGCACGACCCGCAACAGGAAGCGGGCCGCCGCGCTGGCGGCGACGTACGACTCGCTGGAGCAGCGGATCGCGGAGCTGTCGGCCGCCGAGGACCTCGCCCGCGTGCGCCCGGACCTCGACGGCAACGCGATCATGGAGATCCTCGGCATCCCGCCGGGCCGGGAGGTCGGCGAGGCGTGGAAGCACCTGAAGAACCTCCGGCTCGAGCGCGGCCCGCTGGACCGGGACGAGGCCGAGGCCGAGCTCCGCGCCTGGGCACGAGCGCATGGAGTGGGATCGCAGGCGTAACGCCCGCGGAACTCCTCCATGCCGGGCGCCCTCTGGACAACGCACCGGCGTCCGCGGCGACCCGCCACACGATGTGCCGGTGCCGACGTCGTCCGTCTTCCCGCCGGGACTGGTCGTGGCTCGCCGTGAGCTCCTCCGGGAGCGGGGCATCAGCAACGACCGGATCAGGACGGCGCTGCGCACCGGCCGATGGCAGGAGCCGGTGCGCGGGGTCGTGGTCGGGCACAGTGGCGCGCTGACGCAGCGGGAGCGCTGGCTGGTCGGTCTCGCGTTCGGCGGCGAGGACTCCTGCCTGTCCCACCACAGCGCGCTGCTCCTCTGGGGTGCCCGGGCTCAGGAGCTGGCCGCCGGACGCCGGGTCGCCGGGGCCCTCGGGAACTACCGCGCCCAGCCGGAAGGCGGTCTCGTCGAGATCTCCCGCCCGCACGGGCAGCACATGTCCTCGCACGGTCTGGTCGTCGTGCACCAGAGCCGGCGGCCGCTCGAGGCGGTGGTGCTCTCAGGACTGCGGACGACGAGCGCCGCACGCGCCGCGATCGACGTGGCTCTCACCTGCCGCCGGCGGCGGGACATCGACCACGTCATCTCCGACGTGCTGCAGAGAGGGCTGGCCACGGTCGACGACCTCGTCCGGGAGAGGCGGCTGGCCGGGCGGCTGGCCGGTCGGGGACTGCGCGCCGCCCTCGCGGATGCCCGGCGCGGCATGCGCTCGGTCGGCGAGAGCGACCTGCGGCGGGTCGTCCTCGCCGCCGGTCTGCCGGAACCGGAGTGGAACGCGCCGATCGAGACGGCTGCGGGCACGTACTTCGTCGATGCGCTGTGGCGGCACAAGCGGGTGGCTGCCGAGGCCGACGGGCTCGCCTACCACCTCAGTGCACGGGACTGGGGTGCGGACCTGCGTCGCCAGAACGCCATCCACGGTGCCGGAGTGGTCCTCCTGCGCTTCCCCGTCCGGCGGCTGAGGGACGAGGAGCGGGCCTGCGGAGACGAGCTGAGGCCCCTGGTGGCGTGATGGAGGGGATTCGTTGGGGTGACGCCCGCGAATCCACTCCGTCAGCGGCTCAGGAGGGCGGTCAGGGCGTAGAGGGTGCCGACGGCGACGACGACGGCGGGCGAGACCCCCGACTCCGGCAGCAGCGCCGCCGCCGCGACCAGGGCCACCACGTAGGCCACGTTCACCAGGGTGTCGTAGACCGAGAACACCCGGCCGCGGACGTCGTCCTCGATCGACTCTTGCAGCGTGCTGTCGACGCAGATCTTCACGCCCTGGCCCACGAACCCGACCACGAACCCGGCGAGGACGACGGTCGGTGCGCGGATCGGCAGCCCGAGCGCGATCAGCAGCGGCCCGGCCGCGGCCAGCAGCAGCGTGACCCACCGCCGCCGGCCCACGCGCCGCACCGCGACCGGCGTGACGACGGCGGCCAGCAGGGTCCCGGTCGCGCCCGCCGCCAGCGCCACGCCCAGCCCGGCCAGCCCGCCCGGCACCGGTCCCTCCGCCGCCAGCGTGTTGCGGAACAGCAGCAGGGTCATCAGCGTGACGACGCCGAAGCACAGCCGGTGCACGGTGATGACGGCCAGCGCGGTCCGGGCGGGTGGACGCGCCCAGGCGTGCCGGGCACCGGCGACCATCCCGGCGACGACGTCCCGCACCGTCATCCGCGCCGCGGCGGCCGCGGCGCCGTCCGGTCCCAGGCCCCCGCGCCCGAAGCCGGCGGCCACCAGCGCCGCCAGCACGTAGGGCACCGCGGCGGCCAGCGCCATGACCGCGTAGGCGGTGTCCCCGGCCGCGGCCAGCTGCACCAGCCCGACCGCGACCGCGCCGCCGACCACCGTGGCCACCGCTCCGGACGTCGTCGCCACCGCGTTCGCCGACACGAGGGAGCCGGTGGTGTGCGGGAGGGCCGCCGACAACGCGGAGAGGACGAACCGGGCGACGGCGAACACGAGCAGGCCGGCGAGGTGGAACGGGACGCCTCCGACGCCGCCCCACACCAGCGCCGCGACGAGCCCGACCAGCGCGGCCCGCACCAGGTTGGCCCACAGCAGCACCTGCCGGCGGCTCCACCGGTCCAGCCAGACGCCGGCGAACGGGCCGACCAGCGAGTAGGGCAGCAGCAGGACGGCGAACCCCGCGGCGACGTCGACGGGGTCGGCCGCGCGCTGCGGGTTGAACACGATGGTGCCGGCGAGCGCGGCCTGCAGGACGCCGTCGCCGAACTGGGCGGACAGCCGCGTGCCGAGCAGCCGCCGGAAGTCCGGCAGCGCCAGCAGGTGGCGCACGGTCGTCCCCGCCTGCCGCACCCGGTCACCCTACGGTGGGCGACACCTCTCACAGGGTGGACGACGGGCCGCAGGAGTCGCCGGATCCGCGACGTCTGCGCCCTCCCTGGAGCGCCGTGGTGGGGCACACTGGACGCGATGACTCCCCCGCCCTCGTCCGACTCCGAACCCGGCCGGCCCGCACGGCCAGCGACGGGACGACGTCCTGCGGATGCGGTGCCCTCGCTCTCGATCGGCTCGCTGGACGACGTCTGCCCGGGCTCCCTGCTCGTGGCGATGCCGACGCTCACCGACCCGACCTTCGCGGGCACCGTCGTGTTCGTCCTCGACCACAACGAGAGCGGCACGCTGGGCGTCGTCCTCGGCCGGCCCAGCCAGGTCGAGATCCGCGACGTGCTCCCCGGGTGGTGCGACCTCGCCGTCGACCCCGGGGTGTTCCACGTGGGCGGCCCCTGCGAGACCGACACCGCCCTGTGCCTGGCGGTCTGCCCGGGTGCCACGCCCGGTGAGGACAGCGGCCTGCGCCGGGTCGCCGGCGACGTCCACCTCGTCGACCTCGACGCCGACCCCGTCGCGCTCGACGGGCAGGTGCGGGGGCTGCGGGTCTTCGCGGGCTACGCCGGCTGGTCGCCGGGGCAGCTGGCCGGCGAGATCGTCGAGGGGGCGTGGGCGTGCGTGCCCGGCTCCCCCGACGACGTGCTGAGCGAGCTGGCCGGCCCCGAGCTGTGGCGGCGGGTCCTGGGCCGGCAGACCGGCCGGCTGGCGGTGCTCTCCACCGCGCCGTGCGACCCGACGGCCAACTGAGGGTCACGACTCGGTATCGGAGTACCTGCGCCCCCGCCCCCCATCTGGTAAGAAGTGGAGCTGGAAGGGGCGGTCTGGGGAAGAGGCCGCCCCTTCCGCACGTCCCGGCCCGGTCGGTTCACAGCCCGACGGTCGCCGCGACCTCCGGGTAGGCGGTCCCGTCGACCGTCTGCTCCGCCGCCGGCACCGTGATCTCGCGCGGACCGTGGTCCGACAGCGTCACCGTCACGTCGTGCTCCTGCTCCGGCAGCCGGGTGGCGAACTGGACCAGCAGGTCGGTCGAGCTGTCGACGGCGACCGACCACCCCGACTCCGAGGCGTAGACCGCGGTGAGCTCGCCGTCGATCGACCGGTCGCCCTGCCAGGTGTAGTCCTCGCTGCGGAAGACGCCGGGGTCGTCGGCCTCTGCGGCGGACAGGTTGAGCACCAGCCGCAGCAGGACGTCGGTGAGCGGCGACTCCTCCGACGTCGCCAGGGGCCGGCGCACGTAGGCCGCCTCGGGCAGCCCGGCGGCGGCCAGCGCGTCGGTCAGGCCCGGCACGTCGCCGAACCAGACCTCGCCGGTGGTGAAGAAGAGCGTGCGGGTGTCCTCGGGGCGCGCGTCGCCGTGGGTGGTCACCGCCTGGGCCCGGCCGACCGAGCCGGAGAAGTCCACCTCGCCGGTCAGCGTCAGGACGGTGCTCTCGCCGTAGGGGGCGGTGACGACGAAGTCCGCGCCGCCCTGCTCGTGGTTGCGCAGCAGCAGGTCGGCCAGGACGCCGGCCTCCTCGACCGTCACTGGGTCCCCGGTCACGCGCTGGTCGTCGGCTCCGGAGCACCCGGTCAGCAGCGCCAGCACGACCCCCACGGCCGGCAGCAACGGGCGGCGGTGCGGGGGCATGCTGATCAGGGTAGGCAGCGCCACCTGGCGCAACGGCGACCCACGCGGGACCGGAACGCGGCAGGGCCCGCCCCACGAGGGGACGGGCCCTGCCGGACCCCCTGCAGGGTCCCGCCGCGAACCTGCGAGCGACGGGGGCAGGGGGTCCTTCTTCAGCGCTCGACGTCGCCGCGGATGAAGGCCTCGACGGCGTCGCGGGCCTCGCTGTCGTCGTACTGCACCGGCGGGCTCTTCATGAAGTACGAGGACGCCGACAGGATCGGGCCGCCGATGCCGCGGTCCTTGGCGATCTTCGCGGCGCGGACGGCGTCGATGATGATGCCGGCCGAGTTCGGGGAGTCCCAGACCTCGAGCTTGTACTCCAGGTTCAGCGGGACGTCGCCGAACGCGCGGCCCTCGAGGCGCACGTAGGCCCACTTGCGGTCGGTCAGCCACGGCACGTGGTCCGACGGGCCGATGTGCACGTTGCCGGCGCCCATGTCGCGGTCGACCTGGCTGGTGACCGACTGGGTCTTGGAGATCTTCTTCGACTCCAGCCGCTCGCGCTCGAGCATGTTCTTGAAGTCCATGTTGCCGCCGACGTTGAGCTGCATCGTGCGGTCGAGCTGGACGCCGCGGTCCTCGAACAGCTTGGCCAGGACCCGGTGGGTGATGGTGGCGCCGACCTGGCTCTTGATGTCGTCACCGACGATCGGGACGCCGGCGGCGGTGAACTTGTCCGCCCACTCCTGGGTGCCGGCGATGAAGACCGGCAGCGCGTTCACGAACGCCACACCCGCGTCGATGGCGCACTGGGCGTAGAACTCCGCCGCCTGCTGCGAGCCCACCGGCAGGTAGCAGACCAGGACGTCGGCGCCGGACTCGCGCAGCGCGGCGACGACGTCGACCGGCTGCTCGTCGGACTCGTCGACCATCTCGCGGTAGTACTTGCCGAGGCCGTCCAGCGTGGTGCCGCGCTGGACCGGGACGCCGAGCGGCGGCACGTCGCAGATCTTGATGGTGTTGTTCTCGCTGGCGACGATGGCCTCGGAGAGGTCCCGGCCGACCTTCTTGGCGTCGACGTCGAACGCGGCGACGAACTCGATGTCGGAGACGTGGTACTCGCCGAACCGGACGTGCATCAGACCCGGCACCGACGTCGTCTCGTCGGCGTCCCGGTAGTAGTGCACGCCCTGCACGAGCGAGGCGGCGCAGTTGCCGGCGCCGACGATGGCGACCTTGACAGAACCCATGGAGTTCTCCTTCTTCCTTCTAGGACCGCGAGCGGTCGGTGTTCGGACCGGGCGGGGTCCCGGTGGGAGCGTCGGGACGGGGCGCAGCCCCGTCGGTGGGTGGGGTCGGCTCGGGGCCGGACGCCGTGGTCTCGGCGCCGCCCTGCCGCTCGATGTCGATCAGTTCCGAGAGCCAGCGGACCTCCCGGTCCACCGATTCCAGGCCGTGGCGCTGCAGCTCGAGGGTGTAGCGGTCGAGCCGCTCGCGGGTCCGCGCCAGTGAGGCCCGCAGGCCCTCCCGCTGCCGCTCGACGGTGCGGCGGCGCCCCTCGAGGACGCGCAGCCGCACGTCCGCGGCGGTGTGCCGGAAGAACGCCAGGCGGACGCCGAAGGCGCCGCTGTCGTCGTACGCCTCCGGGCCGGTCTGGCTGACCAGCTCGTGGAAGCGCTCCTTGCCCTCCGCGGTGATCGTGTAGACCACCTTCCCGCGGCGACCGGTGAGCGCCGGGGCGTCGGCCGGGAGCAGTGCGCGCGGGTCGGGCTCGTCGGTGGTGACGTACCCGGCCGCGTGCAGCCGCTTGAGCGCGGGGTACAAGGACCCGTAGGAGATGCTGCGCAGCCCGCCGAGCACCTGTGCGAGCTGTTTGCGCAGCTCGTAGCCGTGCATCGGCGACTGGTGCAGCAGGCCCAGGATGGCGAACTCGAGCACGTCGCCTCCCCTTCGCGCCACGGACCGATGTATCGGGACGATACATCGGCAGGTGTCCGTCAGTACACCGGCGGGTGGACGGGAGGCGCCCGGAGCGACCGGGGCACCGCGTCGCCTCGGCTGCCGGTGTCGGCTCCGGTGCGTACATTGACGCCGTGCCCGGACGACGATCCGTCGTGGACTACTCGCTGCAGCGGCGAGCCGTGCTCGCCGACGTGTACGCCGGACGCACGGGGCTCTTCGAGGTCTGCGACGCCAGTCCCTACCTCACCCGGGCGGCCAAGTACCACGGCGAGGCGACCGACGTCGCCTGTCCGGTCTGCCGCAAGGACCGCATCACGCTGGTCAACTACGTCTACGGCGAGCACCTCGGCCCCACGGCCGGCCAGGCCAAGACCCAGGCCGAGCTCGCCCGGATGGACGCGATGCAGGAGGAGTTCTCCGTCTACGCCGTCCAGGTGTGCCGCGGGTGCGGGTGGAACCACCTGGACTGCTCCTACGTCCTGGGTGCCGAACCCGACCCGAGCCGCCAGCCCCGCCGGACGCGTCGCCGGGCTGCGACGGAGTAGTCCGCGTCACTCCTGGGAACATCGAGGACCCTGGTACGGCGTTGTCCTGGTGGGGCCCGGCTGCTCGCTGCCGCGCCGCGGGTCCTCCCCGCTCCCACAGCTGAAGACGCCACCCTGGGCTTCTGCACGACTACCGTCGGTGAGAGCCCACTGAGACGAAGCCAGAGAGGGGCCCCTTTTCGTGCCTCCCCACGACGAGACCACACCGGTCGGGCCGCAGGGCGGCCCGCCGCGGCGGCCGGAGCCCGGCCGCCGCGCGATCGGTGGGAGCGGCGCACGGCGGCCATCGGCCGACCGTGGGGGCCGCACGGCGGCGGCCCGCAGCG
>NZ_JALPKP010000089.1:0-11280 GCF_051383635.1 Geodermatophilus sp. CPCC 205506
CGGCGCCGCGCCGCCGGCGGGCGTCCAGGCGCGGCTCGGCGAGCTCACCCGGGCGGTGCTGCCGCTGACCCTCGCGGGCGGGGCCGCGGTCACCGCGCTCGGCGTGCTGTGGCGCCGGCCGCTCCGGGAGGCCGTCGCCGCGGGCGTGGCGATCGCCGTGGCCGCCGTTCCCGAGGGGCTGCCGCTGGTCGCCACCGTGGCGCAGCAGGCCGCCGCCCGGCGGCTGTCCGGCCGCGGCGCGGTGGTCCGCAGCGCCCGGGTGCTCGAGGCGCTCGGCCGGGTGGACACCGTCTGCTTCGACAAGACCGGGACCCTGACCGAGAACCGGCTGCGGCTGGCCCGGCTGCACCCCGTGGACGACGACTCCGGCGAGGACGACGTGCTCCGGGTCGCCGCGGCGACCGTGGCCAACGGCGACGACCAGGCGCACGAGACCGACCGCGCGGTGGTCGAGGCGGCTGCGGAGCGCGGGCTGACCGCCGAGGGCGAGCCCGACGCCTGCGTCCCGTTCAGCGCCGAGCGCGGCTTCTCCGCCGCGGTCCGGGACGGCCGGCTGGTGGTCAAGGGCGCGCCCGAGGTGGTCGCCGCCCGCTGCACCGGGACGCCGGACCTGCGGCAGGCGGTGCAGGAGCTGGCCGCCGACGGGCTGCGGGTGCTGGCCGTCGCCGACCGCGACCTGGACTCGACCCCCGAGGACCTCGACGCGGCCGCCCAGGACCTGCGGCTGCGGGGACTGCTCGGGTTGGCCGACACGCTGCGGGAGTCCTCGGTGGCCGCGGTGGAGCAGTTGCGCGCGGCCGGGGTCCGGGTGGTGCTCGCGACCGGCGACCACCCCGAGACCGCGGGGGCGATCGCCGCGCAGGCCGGCGTGCCCGACGCCGACAAGGTGGTCACCGGCGCCCAGTTCGCCCGCGCCTCCGACGCGGACCGGGCCCGCATGGTGCGGGAGGGCACCGTCTTCGCCCGCCTCTCACCGGAGCAGAAGGTGTCGCTCGTGGCCGCGCTCCGGCGGGCCGGCGCGACACTGGCGATGACCGGCGACGGCGTGAACGACGCCGCCGCCATCCGGCTGGCCGACGTCGGGATCGGCGTCTCCGGGGCCGAGTCCCCGGCCGCCCGGGCCGCGGCCGACCTCGTCCTCACCGACCTGGACCTCACCCGGCTGGTCGACGCGATCGGCGAGGGCCGGGCCATGTGGCTGCGGGTGCGCGACGCGGTCTCGATCCTGGTCGGCGGCAACGCCGGCGAGGTCGCCTTCACCGTGCTCGGCACCGCGTTCGGCGGCCGGGCGCCGCTGGGCACCCGCCAGCTGCTGCTGGTCAACCTGCTCACCGACATGTTCCCGGCGCTCGCCGTCGCGGTCGCCACCCCGCGGGCCGCCGTCCTCGAGCCGACCGAGGGGCCGCTGGCCGGCCACCCGCTGGAGGCGGTGCTGCTGGCCGGCCCGCAGCGGGGTTTCGCCGCCGAGGTCCGGCGCATGGTCGTCGTCCGCGGGGCCGCCACCGCCGCCGGTGCCACCGGCGCCTGGGCGTTCGGCCGGCTGACCGGCCCGGCCGGGCGCGCCGGGACGATGGGCCTGGCCGCCCTCATCACCACCCAGCTGGGTCAGACCGCGTGGGCCGGCCGGCGCAGCCCGCTCGTGCTGGCCACCGCCGCCGGGTCGCTGGCCGTGCTGGTCGCGCTGGTCTCGACGCCGGGGGTCAGCCGCTTCTTCGGCTGCACCCCGCTGGACCCGCTGTCCTGGGGGGTCGTCCTGGGCTGGGCCGCCGCCGGCACCGCCGGCGCCGAGCTCGTCCCGGTCCTGGTGCGCCGGTACCGCGCCCGGTCCGCCGGCTGACCGGGCGGGTCACCAGGCGAGCGGGGGAGTGGGCGGGCCGCCGGCCAGGATCTCCTCGGCCCGGCCGCGGATGGCGGCGTCCCGCACGGCGTTGGTGAGCACGTAGAAGCGGCCGGTCCGGACCGCGTCGACGACGAGCCCGGCGACCTCGTCCGGCTCCCGGAGCGGCGCCGACCGCGCGTGCAGCTCGGCGCGGGCGGCCTGGGTGACCGCACCGGTGTCCTCCCGGGGGCCCGCCGACCGCGGCCGGTTGCGGGCCGAGTCGTCGAAGTTGGTGCGGACGGCGCTCGGGCACAGCAGCGTGACCCCGATGTGCGAGCCGGCCTCCCGCAGCTGGAAGTAGAGCGACTCGGTGAGCGCGGCGACGGCGTGCTTGGAGGAGCCGTAGGCGCCCAGGGCGCCGGCGAACACGCCGAACACCGAGCTGGTGTTCACGATGTGCCCGGCGTCCTGCTGCTGCAGCACCGGCACGAAGGTCCGGATGCCGTGCACGACACCCCAGAGGTTGACCCCGAACACCCACTCCAGGTCGCCCAGGGGCACCTCCCACAGCGGGTCCTGGGAGCCGCCGACGCCGGCGTTGTTGCAGACGAGGTGCACCGCTCCGAACGCCTCGAGGGCGGCGTCGCGCAGCGCCTCCACCGCGGCGGCGTCGGCGACGTCGGTGACCACCGGCAGCACCTCCGCGCCGGTGCCGGCCAGCTCGCCGGCCGCGGCCTCGAGCACGGGCGCCTCGACGTCGGCCATCACCACCCGCATGCCCTCGGCGGCGAACCGCCGGACCAGACCGAGCCCGATCCCGCTGCCCGCGCCGGTCACCACCGCCACCCGGCCGCGGGCCACGACGTCCGCTGCACCCATCGTCTGTCTCCGCTCCCGAGCGCCGTCGACACCGGCGGATCGGCGCCCGCGCGGATCGGTTGCGCTCGCAACCATGGTGGCGCGCTCCGGCCGCGTCAAGGCGCGGTACCACGGCGTGGGAAGACCGGGCCGGCTCGGTTGCAATTGCAACTCCCGGCTTGACAGCGACAGTGACTCACGCCACGTTGAGCCCACCGCGACGCAACGCGGCCCATCGAGAGCGAGGCAGAATGCGCCACCCCAGGCACCGCACAGCCAGGCCGGCCGCCGCCCTGGTGCTCACCGCGACCGTCTCCCTGGTGCTCGCCGCGTGCGGCGGAGGCGGCGAGGAGGAGCCCGCGGCCTCCGGCTCGTCGGAGCCGTCGGGCTCCGCGGCGGCGGAGCCGGTGACCGTCCAGGTCGGCGTCATCCCCGTGACCGACGTGGCGGTCCTCTACCTCGGGCAGGAGCAGGGCTTCTTCGAGGACCAGGGCATCACGCTGAACTTCAACACCGGGCAGGGCGGGGCCGCGCTGGTGCCCTCGGTGGTCAGCGGCGAGTACGACTTCGCCTTCAGCAACGTCATCTCGGTCATGCAGGCCCGCGAGCAGGGGCTGCCGCTCACGATCATCGCGCCGTCGGCCGCCAGCACCGGCGAGGCCGACTTCGGCATCAACATGCTCATGGCCATCGACCCCGCGATCGAGGACGCCGGCGACCTCGTCGGCCGCACCATCGGCGTCAACACCCTCAACAACCTCTCCGAGACGCTGGCGAAGGTCTCGGTCGAGGCGGCGGGGGGCGACCCGAACGGCGTCCAGCTGGCCGAGATGCCCTTCCCGGACCAGGTCACCGCGCTGGTCTCCGGTGACATCGACGCGTTCGTCTGTGCCGAGCCGTTCTGCACCACGGCCGCCGACGCCGGGGCGCGGGTCATCGCCAACCCCTACGACGACCTCGCTCCGGGTGAGCAGATCGCCGCGTCGGCGTACTTCGCCACCGAGGACGCGATCGCGGAGGACCCCGAGCTCTACGAGCGCATCCGCGCGGCGATCGAGGTCTCGCAGGAGTACGCCGCCGCGAACCCCGACGAGGTCCGCGCGCAGCTGCCGAACTACACCCAGATCGACCCGGCGCTGATCGAGCGCATGGGCCTGCCGGAGTTCAAGCCGACCCTGGAGCCCGAGGAGCTGCAGCCCCTCGCCGACGCCGCCTTGAAGTACGGCATCGTCGACGAGGCGCCGGTGCTCGACGAGGTCGTCTGGACGCCGGAGGGCTGAGAGCCGGGACGGCGGTGCGGCTCCCCCTCCGCGCCGCCGTCCCCTCCGTCTCCGCACCCCACTCCCCAGGACCGAGGAGAACCCCGTGCTGCCCTCTGCCGACCGCTCCCGGGTCGACGTCGTCATCGTCGGCGCCGGCCTGGCCGGGCTGTACATGCTGCACCGCGTCCGGGGCCTGGGCCTCTCCGTGCGCGTGTTCGAGGCCGGCGGCGACGTGGGCGGCACCTGGTACTGGAACCGCTACCCCGGCGCCCGCTGCGACGTGCCGAGCCTCGAGTACTCCTACTCCTTCGACCCGGAGCTCGAGCAGGAGTGGGAGTGGTCGGAGCGCTACGCCACCCAGCCCGAGATCCTCCGCTACATCGAGCACGTCGCCGACCGCTTCGACCTGCGCCGCGACGTCACCTTCGGCACCCGCGTCGTCTCCGCCGTCCGCGACGACCCGGACAACCGCTGGCTGGTCGGCACCGACGGCGGCGAGCAGGTGGCCTGCACCTGGCTGATCACCGCGGCGGGGTGCCTCTCGGCGCCCAAGCCGCCGGAGATCCCCGGCTTCGACACGTTCGCCGGCCCGGTCTGGTCGACCAGCAGCTGGCCGCACGAGGGGGTCGACCTCACCGGGCTGCGGGTCGGCGTCATCGGCACCGGCTCGTCGGGCATCCAGTCGATCCCCGTCCTGGCCGAGCAGGCGGCGTCGCTGACGGTCTTCCAGCGGACGCCGAACTACAGCCTGCCGGCGCACAACGCGCCGCTGGACCCGGAGTACCAGCGGGAGTGGAAGGCCCGGTACCGCGAGCACCGGGCGGCCGTGCTGCAGGCCCGGACCGGGATCCTCGTCGAGCGCGGCACGCGGTCGGCCCTGGAGGTCGACCCCGGCGAGCGGACCCAGCGGTACGAGCAGTGCTGGGACTCCGGGCTGTTCGCCTGCATCCCGGCGTCCTTCACCGACATCATCACCGACCTCGACGCCAACGAGACGGCGGCGGAGTTCGTGCGCGGCAAGATCCGCGACACCGTCCGGGACCCCCAGGTGGCCGAGGCGCTGACCCCGCGCGGCTACCCGTTCGGCACCAAGCGCATCTGCCTGGACACCGGCTACTACGACACCTTCAACCGGGACGACGTCGCCCTGGTCGACCTGCGCCGGACGCCGATCGTCGAGATCACCCCCCGCGGCGTCCGCACCACCGACGCCGAGCACGAGCTCGACGCGCTGGTCCTCGCCACCGGCTTCGACGCGGTGACCGGCCCCCTCCTGCGGATGGAGATCCGCGGCCGCGACGGCGTGACCCTGCGCGAGCGCTGGGCCGAGGGGCCGCGCAGCTACCTGGGCCTGCAGGTCTCCGGCTTCCCCAACCTGTTCACCATCACCGGCCCCGGCAGCCCGTCGGTGATCAGCAACGTCGTCGTCTCCATCGAGCAGCACGTCGACTGGATCACCGAGTGCCTGCGGCACCTGCGCGAGCACGCGATCGACACGATCGAGCCCGATCGGGACGCCGAGGACGCCTGGGTGCAGCACGTGCACGACGTGGCCGCGGTGACCCTCTACCCGCGGGCCCCGTCGTGGTTCGTCGGCGCCAACGTGCCCGGCAAGCCGCGGGTGTTCATGCCCTACCTCGGCGGGGTGCCGGCCTACCGGCAGAAGTGCGACGAGGTCGTGGCCGCCGGCTACGACGGCTTCCGGCTCGACCGGCGGACGGTGCCGGCGTGAACACCGGGGAGCTGCAGGACGAGGCCGTCGAGACCCCGGAGACCGATCTCGACCCGTTCGCCGAGGAGAACCTGGCCGACCCCGTCCCGTGGCAGACCCGGCTGCGCGAGCAGGCGCCGGTGCTGCGGCTGACCCGCTACGGCGCCTACGTGGTCACCCGGCACTCCGACGTCAAGGCGGTGCTGCGCAACTGGGCGGAGTACGAGTCCTCGTCGGGCACCGGGCTGCAGAACTACCGCACGGAGCCGTCCTGGCGGCCGCGCAGCCTGCTGCTGGAGACCGACCCACCCGAGCACACCCACTACCGCGGGGCGGTCAACCCGCTGCTGCTGCCCAGGGCGCTGCAGGACCTGCGGCCCGGCTTCGACACCGCCGCGCACGCGCTGCTGGACCGGCTGCTGCCGGCCGGGCGGGTCGACGTGGTGACCGAGCTGGCCGAGCCCTACGTCGTGCAGGTCTTCGGCGACGCCGTCGGCATCGGCCCGGACGGGCGGGAGAACCTGCTGCCCTACGGCCACTCGATCTTCAACAGCTTCGGCCCGCTCAACGACCTGTTCCGGACGACGCAGGCCGCCGCGGCCGGGTCGACGGAGTGGGTGCTCGGCCGGTGCCAGCGGGAGGCGCTGCAGCCGGGCGGGATCGGAGCGGGCATCTGGGCGCTCACCGACGACGGCACGGTCACCGAGCAGGAGGCGCCGCTGCTGGTCCGGTCGCTGTTCGGCGCCGGGCTGGACTCCACCGTCGCCGGCATCGCCGCGACCGTGCAGTGCCTGGCCGCCCACCCCGACCAGTGGGCGCTGCTGCGCGCCGATCCCGGGCTGGCCCGGTACGCGTTCGAGGAGACGCTGCGCTACGAGTCGCCGGTGCAGAACATCTTCCGGACCACCACCCGGGACCTCGTGCTGGCCGGCACCCGCATCCCCGCGGGGCAGAAGGTCATGCTCCTCCTGGCCTCGGCCAACGCCGACCCGCGGCAGTACGACGCGCCGCTGGAGTACCGCATCGAGCGGCGCGGGCACGGCCAGCTCGACCTGGGGCTGGGCATCCACCAGTGCATCGGCCAGCACATCGCCCGCATGGAGGGCGAGGCGGTGCTCCGGGCGCTGGCCGAGCGCGTCTCGGCGATCACCCTGGCTGGTCCCGGGCAGCGCAAGCTCAACAACTCGCTGCGCGGCTGGGCGTCGCTGCCGGTGGACCTGACGCCGGCGTGAGCGGGGCCGCCCACCTCCCGGCTAGCCTGCCGGGTGGACCGACGCCGGTTCGGCGTCCCGAGGAGAACCGGGGGAGCATGATCGGCGACGGAGAGACCCGGCGGCTGCGGCGCCGGCCGATGACCCGGCACATCGAGCGCGAGCACTACACGCCCTACTACCTCACCGTCATCGCCAACGCGATCTCCTCGTCGGCCTCGCAGGTGTACCTGCGGGAGTTCGGCATCGGCGTGAACGACTGGCGGGTCCTCTCGCACCTGGGCCTGGAACCCGGCTGCACGGCGCAGGTCATCAGCAACGTCCTCCAGGTGGACAAGTCGGTGGTCAGCCGCAGCGTCCGGACGCTGGTCGACCGCGGCCTGGTCGGCGTGGAGGCCACCCCGGGCTTCCGCCGGCTCTACCTCACCGCCGCGGGTGCCGAGCTGCACAAGCGGATGGTCCCGGTGGCGCTGCAGCGCGAGCGGCTGCTGCTCACCGGCCTGGACGACGCCGAGGTGGAGCTGCTCCTGGGCCTGCTGCGCCGGGTGCACGCCAACCTGCCCGCCCTCACCGCCTACGACCCCGGCCGGACGCCCTCCCCCCGCGACCCGGCCGACCCGCCGCTCGCCGACACACCGCTCGCCGGTTCGGCCGCCGAGCACCCGCGACCAGACCAGGAGTGGACAGCATGAGGACTCGCGCCGCGATCATCCGCGAGGCCGGACGGCCCTGGGAGGTCACCGAGCTCGAGCTGGACGAGCCGCAGGCCGACGAGGTGCGGATCCGGTTCGTCGTCTCGGGCATGTGCCACTCCGACGAGCACCTGCGCACCGGCGACAGCGTGGCCCGGCTGCCGATGGTCGGCGGCCACGAGGGCGCCGGCGTCGTGGAGGCGGTCGGCTCCGCGGTGACCCGGGTGGCGGTGGGCGACCACGTCGTCTGCTCCTTCATCCCGGCCTGCGGCGTCTGCCGGTACTGCTCCACCGGGCACCAGAACCTGTGCGACCGGGGCGCGGAGATGGCCACCGGCCGGCTCGGCGACGGCGGCTTCCGGTTCCACGACGACGACGGCAACGACCTCGGCGGGTTCTGCATGCTCGGCACGTTCAGCGAGCGCGCCGTGGTCAACCAGGCCTCCACCGTGCGCATCGAGGAGGACATCCCCTTCGAGGTGGCCGCGCTCGTCGGCTGCGGCGTCCCCACCGGCTGGGGCTCCTCGGTGAACGTGGCCAAGGTCAAGCCGGGGGACACCGTCGTGGTCTTCGGTGCGGGCGGGGTCGGGATGAACGCCGTCCAGGGCGCCGCGTACGCCGGCGCCAAGAACCTCGTGGTCGTCGACCCCGTCGCGTTCAAGCGGGAGAAGGCGCTGGAGTTCGGCGCCACCCACGTCTTCGCCGACGCCGGCGAGGCGCACGAGGCCGTCGTCGACATGACCCGCGGCCAGCTCGCCGACCACGCGATCTGCACCGTCGGCGTGCTCACCGCCGACGTGGTCTCGGCCGCCGCGGCGATCGTCGGCAAGGGCGGCCAGGTCACGGTCACCTCGGTCGGACGGACCGGGGAGAACCAGATCCAGCTCGCTGCCGGCGGCGGGGTCGTGGGCTACCAGCGCAACATCCAGGGCCACATCTTCGGCATGAGCAACCCGCTGTACGACATCCCGCGGCTGCTCGACCTCTACCGGAAGGGCCGGCTGAAGCTGGAGGAGCTGATCACCCGCCGGTACACCCTCGACGAGATCAACCAAGGCTACCAGGACCTCGACGACGGGAAGATCGTCCGCGGGGTCATCCTGCACGACGGCTGACCCGCCGTGGCGGCCCGCGAGCCGGTCGTCCTCGGCACCGCCGGCCAGGAGGGCGGGCTGCGGCCCGGTCCGGCAGGCTCGCAGACTCGGGGGCGGTGACCCGCACCACATCTGGCGAGGAGGCCCGGGGTGAAGACGCAGGCGGCGGTGCTGTGGGAGTACGGCCAGGACTGGCAGGTCGAGGAGCTGGAGCTCGACGACCCGCGCCAGGGGGAGGTGCTGGTCAAGCTGACCGCGTCGGGGCTGTGCCACTCCGACGAGCACGTGCGGGTGGGCGACCTCCCCATGGAGGCGGTGCCGGTCATCGGCGGCCACGAGGGCGCCGGCATCGTCGAGAAGGCCGGCCCCGGCGTGACCAAGGTGAAGGAGGGCGACCACGTCGTCCTCAGCTTCATCCCCGCCTGCGGGGACTGCACCTGGTGCGCGTCGGGCCACCAGAACCTCTGCGACAAGGGCGCCGGCATCAACATCGGCCTGCAGCAGGACGGCACCGCCCGGCACCACGTCCGCGGCCAGGACGCCCGGCTGATGTGCATGCTCGGCACCTTCTCGCCCTACACCGTGGTCAACCAGGACTCGGTCGTGCGGATCGAGGACGACATCCCGCTGGACAAGGCCGCGCTGGTCGGCTGCGGCGTCACCACCGGCTGGGGGACCGCCGTCTACGGCGCCCAGGTGAAGGCCGGCGACACCGTCGTCGTCTTCGGCATCGGCGGCGTCGGGGCCAACGCGCTGCAGGGCGCCAAGGCCGCCGGCGCGACCCGCATCATCGCCGTCGACCCGGCGCCCTACAACCGCGAGAAGGCCACGGTCTACGGGGCCACGCACGCCTTCGCGTCCGCCGCCGAGGCCGCCGAGGCGGTCGCCGACCTCACCTGGGGCCGGATGGCGGAGTCGGCCATCATCACCATCGACGTCGTGACGCCGACGATCATCGCCGACGCGATGTCGGTGGTCGGCAAGCTCGGCCGGGTCGCCCTCACCTCGCTCGGATCGGTGTTCCTCAGCGACATCCAGCTGCCGGTGTTCGAGCTGACCGCCTGGCAGAAGCAGATCGTCGGGTGCCTGTTCGGCAACGCCAACCCGCGGGCCGACATCCCCAAGCTGCTGAGCCTCTACCGGCAGGGGCAGCTGGTCCTCGACGAGCTGGTCACCCAGACCTACACCCTCGACCAGGTCAACGAGGGCTACCAGGCCATGCGGGACCACCGGGCCATCCGCGGGATGATCCTGTTCGACTGACCCGCCGGCGGCGGCCCGCCGCTCAGCGCACCGGGCCGCCGCCGTAGTCGCCGAACGGCGCCACGGGGGCGGCGGCGACCGGCACCTCCGCCACCGCCCGCCCGCCGGCGTCGAGCGTGCGCACCGCGCGGGCGCCGTCAGGGAGCGCGGCCACCACGCCGCCGCCGTCCAACGCGAGCGTGGTCAGCAGCCCCCCGCGGTCGTCGAGGACGGCGGCGGCGGTGGCGTCCGGGGGCGCGGTGAGCACCAGCCAGCGGCCCTCGTCCGACGGCTCGCTCTCCGGCGAGGAGAGGTCGCAGACGCGGGCAGCGACCAGCTCGGTCACGTCGAAGGCCCCCGGGGCGGTGTACACGCCGCAGGGCACCGCGCGGCCGTTCCCGCCGGGCCCGACCTGGGCGGCCCACGTCGTGACCACGAGGCCACCGCCGGGGCTGCGGGCCACCACGACGGCGGCCGTCCCCGGGACGCCGTCCAGGGGCAGCAGGCCCGACCACAGCAGCTCCGGCAGCAGCTCCGCGGGCTCCACACCCAGCGGGACGGCGACCTCCGCGAGCGCCTCCGCCACCGCCCGGGGCGCCGGCCGCACCGCCGTCGGCCGCAGCGGCGCCAGCGACGGCGGTTCCGGGGCGGGCCCGCGCGCGGTCAGGTCCAGCCCCACCGGCGCGCGGTACACGACGGCGCCGTCGCGGAGCACCCGGACGCTGGCCCCGCTGCCGCCGGTCGTCGTCCGCACCTGCCCGACCGCCACCCCGTCGACAGTGCGCGCCGGCTCGTAGCCGCGCTGGACCGTTCCGCGCGGGCCGACCTGCAACCGTGGCGAGACCTCCACCTCGTCCTCGCGGCCGGCGACGACCACGACCGTGGCCGCACCCGGGCCGCCGACCAGCAGGGACGCCGGCCGGCCCGGCCCGAGGTGCCGGGGCACCGCCGGGGTGAGCGCCTCGGGCGGTGCCCCGGCGGGCCCGGTGAACCAGACACCGCGGACGTCCTCGTCGACCGTCCCGGTCACGAGCACCACCCGCCCGGCGGGGGTGTCGGTGGCCAGCACGACGTCGCGGGCGGCGACCGGCGGCGGGACGAGCGGCCCCCAGTCCAGCTGCCGCACCGCCTCGACGAAGACGCGGTCCCCGGCCAGCGAGCCGCGGGTCGGCTCGGTGAGCACCGGCACGGTCGCGGGCGCCGCCGACGCGGGCGGGGGAGCGACCGGGCTCCCGGCGGGCCACGCGAGCGGAACGGCGAGGGCGGCCGCCGCGAGGATGGCGATCCCGGCCGCGACCCGGCCGCGCCGGGTGCGGCGGGCCCGCCGCAGCGCGTCGGCCACCGGCTCGTCGGCGGCCCCGCGCCAGCGGGGGAAGGCGGATGGTAGCCCT